>NZ_JANLOG010000082.1:0-8789 GCF_025466205.1 Pseudomonas sp. 13B_3.2_Bac1 | reverse complement strand
CCCCCCCCGCCGGCCCCCCCCCCCCCCCCCGCCCCCCCCCCCCCCGCTCCCACAGGGTTGTGTCTTTATCTCACTTACGGCTCTGCTGCCACGCCGCCGCCAGGCCGCTGCAGCAGATCACCGCAATCCCGATCACCGTCAACAGACTCGGCGTGTGATTGAACACCACCCACCCCAACAACCCGGCAAACACGATCTGGCAATAACCGAACGGCGCCAGCAATGCCGGCGCGGCATGGCGGAACGCCTGGGTCAGAAACAGGTGCGCGGTCATCCCGCAGCTGCCCAGCGCCAACATCAACATGGCGTGAGACAACGTTGGCACTTGCCAGAAGAACGGCACCAGCGCACTCATCACCAAGGTGTTGCACAACCCGGCGAAGAAGTTGCTGGTGGTCGGGCTGTCGATTTCCGCGAGCTTGCGCGTCAGCAGTTGATAGAAGCAGAAAAACAACGCCGAGCAGAATGGCAGCAACACCGCCGGGGTGAACAATTCGCCGCCCGGATGGACGATGATCAGCACCCCGATAAAACCGCAGATCACCGCGATCCACTGTCCGCGCGTCACCCGTTCCTTGAGCAGCGGCACCGACAGGGCCGTCACCAGCACCGGCGCAAGAAAGTTGACCGCCGTGGCCTCGGCCAGCGGGATGTACAGCAGCGCAGTGGTGAAAAACAGACTGGTGCCGAGCAGGCACAGCGCCCGCGCCAACTGCCACAACGGCCGTTTGGTGCGCAGCACGCGCAACCCCGACTGCGGCAGGAAAATCCCCGCCATCAGCAAGGTGTGCACCAGATACCGCGCCCACACCACCATGATGATCGGGTAGAAGCCCGAAAGGTATTTCGACAGGGCGTCGTGGCTGGAGAACAGGAAAGTCGCCACGACAATCAGCAAGATCCCCTTAAAGGGTTGGTTGACACCAGAGAGCGGGGTGCTGACGGTCATTGGATTTCCTTGTGTTGCAAAAAAGATCAAAAATCTTCGCAGGCAAGTCTCGTCGCCACTGGAACAACACTGTCCCTGTGGCAACGGGTTTGCCCGCGACAGGTGCGCAGCAGCGCTTAAAGCCGCGCCAACAACGCTCGGGTGCTATCCATCGCCATCTGCGCCCGCTGCAATCCACTCACGCCCTGCTCGAGCAATTTCACCGCAGGAATTTCCAGGCTCAACGCAAGATTAGTCGGCAGCGCTTTCAGCAACCCGAGCAAGTCACAATCGCCCTCGCCGGGAAACCGCCGCTCACTGCGCGCCTGACGCAAGATCTCGGCCATGTCCGCCGGTCTCGGGCCCGCCACATCGCACAATTGCGCATAACGCAGGCGCGCAGGCGCGACGTGGGCCAGATCCTCCAGCCGTGAGCCGGAGCGATCGAAATGAAAGGCATCGACCAGCACCGCGGCATTTTCCCGCTCGGCGTTGGCAACGATGCGCAACGCCTGCTCGAGGTTGCGCGCATCGGTCCAGGGCATGAACTCCAGATGCGGATGCAAACCGTAAGGCGCCGCCAGATCACACAACGCGGCAAAATTGTCGGTGAGCCGTTGCTCGTCAGGATCGTTGCCGGCGACCAGTAACTCACTGGCGCCGAACTCCGCGCCGACGGCCAGCAATTGCTCAAAATCGGCGACCACGGTTTGCGGTTTCAAGCGCAGGATTTCCACATCGAGCACAGCGATGCCAGTGTCGCGCAAACGCGCCAGCGTCTGACGTCGCAAATCAGCATCGGCCACCAACGGAAAGTGATATTCCTCGGGCGTCGCCGGCTCGAGACGCAGGCCGACATGGCTGTAACCGGCACGCGCCGCCACCTCGACCATTTGCGGTGGCGACAATTCGAGTACGGTGAGACTGGCCAGGGACAGGATTCGTTCGTTCATGTTCAAGCCTCGACCACTGCAGGGGAACAGGCACGACCGCTGGCCGCCGCCTCGCGAATCGCCTCGACCAGCGCCAATGTTCGTGCGGCATCGGCGGCACTGACCAGCGGTTCGACTTCACGCCGCGCGACCTGCACAAAATGCTGCAACTGCAAACGCAAGGCGTCACCGGCCGCGCAATGTTCCTGCACCGCGAGCAAAGGCTCGTGCCAACCGGCATCGACTTGATCGGCAGCGTAATGCCAGCGCTTGAGTTGCGGAATGCTCAGCGCCCCGGCGGTACCCGCCAGCAGATAACACGGCTGGTCGACCTGACGCGGGTAGACCGGGTTCTCCCCGGAATTCAGCTCCCAGCTCCACGGCGCGGCGACGGCATCAGAACCGCTCAGCGTACCGAGTGCACCGTCGGCAAATTGCAGCAACAGCGCCACACTGTCTTCGTTGGCAAAACCACGCACCGCGTTGTCGGTGACGGCCTGCACCGATTGCACTTCACCGCACAGATGACGCAGCAGATCGAGGTCGTGAATCAGATTGGTCAGCAACAGGCCCGCCCCCGGTTCACGGCGCCACGGGATCTCGAAATAACGGTCGGGTTTGCGTAACTGGAACAGTGCGGTAACCGTGGTCAGCCGCCCGAGCGCGCCGCTGCGCAACAACTCATGGGCGCGCACGATCAGCGGATTGTGCCGCCGATGATGGCCGACCAGCACCGGCACGCCACAGCGTTTGACCGCCGCCACCAGCTCACGCACCTCATCCAGGTGCACGCCGACCGGTTTCTCGAGCAGCACCGGAACCCCGGCGGCGAGGCAATCCAGGGCGGTGCTGACGTGCTGATTATTCGGATTGGCGACGATCACCGCGTCTGGCCGCGCCTGCTCCAGCATCTGCCGATGATCGGCGAAATACGCCACGCCCCACTGCCCCGCGAGCGCGGCAGCCTGCGGGCCGGGATCGGCCACTGCGCATAAGCGGGCTTCGTTGAGGGTTTGCAGGTGCTGGTAATGCTGCTGGCCCATGTTGCCAGCGCCGATCAGGGCGATACGAAGGGGCGGAGTCAAAACGCGATCCTTTTGTGATTGTTGTTGGAAAAGTCACTCCAGCAACAATTTAGAACCGCGTTCCACAATCAAACACCCAGTGTTGGGAAAACCGTGCGAACACCGCACAACTTCATACACAACGCCTGACCTGTAGGAGCTGCCGAAGGCTGCGATCTTTTGACTTTGCTTTTAAGGTCAAGATCAAAAGATCGCAGCCTTCGGCAGCTCCTACAGGGGATAGGTCAGATGAATAACTCAGACGCCAGACTCGCCGCCGACAATTCCTCGGTGAACTTCACCAGCAACGGCGCCAATTCGTGCAGTCGCGCGCCGGGCATCCGTGCGCTTGGCCCGGCAATGCTCAGTACGCCGATCACTCGCCCGTCAACCGGATGCTTGACCACCGCGGCAATCGCCGAGGTGCCCACCGCCGAACTTTCCTCGACACAGGCATAACCCTGTTCCCGCGCCAGGCGCAGGCGCTCCAGCAGTTCGATATTGGAGCGCGGCGCATTCGGCCCGACGCCCAGCGGTACTTCCGCGCCCTGGCGCTCGACCAGCGACAACGCCTCGGCATCGCTCATGCACGCCAGCCACGCATGCCCGGAGGCAGTGTAGAACAGCGGCGCATCGCGGCCCATGTCCGGGTCATAACGCAAGCCCGTGCGTGCGCCCTGTGCCTTGGCGATCCAGGTCTGGCGCTCGCCATCGATCACCCCCAGACGCACCAGTTCACCGGTTTCCTGAGCCAGTCGATCCAGCACCGGCTGCACGATGTCGGCACCGCTGCTCGACAGATACTGAAACCCCATCGCCACCAGTTTGGTCGACAAGTGATAGCGCAAAGTGTCGGCATTCTGCCGCACGTAACCCAGGCGAATCAGCTCGGCGAGCATCCGGTGAGTGGCACTTTTCGGGATGTCCAGTTCCTCGGCCAGGGTCTGCATCGGCAGCCCGCGCGGCTCACTGGTGAGGCTTTCCAGCACGCTGAAAACCCGTTCGATCTGACTGCCGGCCATGGGAAGGTCCAAGTGAAATTTTGCCGATTCTAGAAGACATCCGAGACAAAGCGAAATCCGGAACTGGCTGTGCGATAACCGCCCACTTTACTGAACCATGCCTTGTTGCAGCTGCACATCATTGGTTAATTTCCGGAACCTGATTCCAATAAAACCCAGCTGCGGAGCTTTGCCTGATGCCTGCCGAACTTCCCGAAATCGACTGCGACGTTCTGGTCGTCGGCTCCGGTGCCGCCGGTTTATCCACAGCGGTCACTGCGGCGTGGCATGGTCTGAAAGTCATCGTGGTTGAAAAAGATCCGGTATTCGGTGGTGCCACTGCGTGGTCCGGCGGCTGGGCGTGGGTGCCGTGCAATCCGCTGGCTCGGCGCGCAGGCATCGTCGAGGACGTTGAGCAACCGCGCACTTACCTGCGCCACGAACTCGGCGAGCATTACGACCCGGCAATGGTCGATGCCTTCCTCACCGCCGGGCCGCACATGGTCGCGTTTTTTGAACAACACACCGCTCTGCAATTTGCCGACGGCAACGCCATCGCCGACATTCATGGCGATACACCCGGCGCGGGCACGGGCGGTCGCTCGGTCATCGCGGCGCCTTACGATGGACGAAAGGTCGGACGCCTGCTCAAGCGCCTGCGTACAACGATGCGCGAAACGTCCTTCATGGGCATGCCAATCATGGCCGGCGCCGACCTTGCGGCGTTCCTCAATCTCAGCCGATCACTGAAAGCCGCGTGGCACGTAACCCGGCGTTTTACCCGGCACTTGCTTGACCTCGCGGTACACGGCCGGGCCATGCAACTGGTCAACGGTGTGGCGCTGGTCGCACGACTGGCGAAGTCCGCCGAGGACCTTGGCGTCCTGCTCTGGGCGTCGGCGCCAGTGACCGAACTGCTGCGCGATGAAGCAGGGGTTTGCGGCGCGGTGGTCAGCAGCGCCAAAGGCCCGATCCGCATTCATGCACGCAACGCCGTGGTGCTGGCCGCCGGTGGATTTGCCAACGACATCGAGCGACGCAAGGCCTTGTTTCCGCGCACGCCCACGGGTCATGAACACTGGGCACTGCCGCCGCCGGCGGTGAATGGCGACGGCCTGCGCCTGGGCGAAAGTGTCGGCGCCACGGTCAACACCGACGTGGCTTCGCCCGTGGCCTGGGCGCCGGTCTCGCAAGTGCCCCATACCGACGGCAGCATCGGCCATTTCCCACACATCATCGAACGCGGCAAGCCGGGAATTATTGGCGTACTGCGCAACGGCCAACGCTTCGTCAACGAAGCCAACGGTTACTACGACTACGTCAGCGCCATGGTTGCCGCCACGCCCGAGGGCGAAGAAGTCGCCTCCTGGCTGATCTGCACCCGCGCCTTTCAACGGCGTTATGGCTTGGGCATGTCGCGGCCATTTCCCGTACCGGTGTCAGGATTTATCCGCAGCGGCTATCTGAAAACCGGCAACACCCTTGAAGAATTGGCCAGCGTCTGCGGTATCGACCCCAGCGGGTTGCGCCACACGGTGGAGGAGTACAACCGCCATGCACACCACGGCGAGGACCCGTCATTCGGTCGCGGCGCAACGCCCTATAACCGCAAACAGGGCGATCCGGCGAACCTTCCCAACCCTTGCGTTGCCCCAATAGAGACAGGCCCCTTCTATGCCGTGAAAGTCCAACCGGGCTGCTTCGGCACCTTTGCCGGCCTCAAGGTCAACCCGCATGCGCAAGTGCTCGATGCCCATGCCCGCCCCATCGCCGGGCTCTACGCCGCCGGTGGCGACATGGCCAGCATCATGGGCGGGCACTATCCGGCGGGCGGGATCAACCTCGGCCCGGCGCTGACTTTCGGTTACATCGCCGCCCGGCATATCGCCGGCATCACTGCTTTCGAACAGGAGATCGACCATGCAGCACATCGTTAACGCCCTGGGTTTGAACATGCCGAAACTCGGCCTCGGCACCTGGCCGATGCTCGGCGACGAATGCACCCGTGCCGTCGAGCAAGCGCTGGAACTCGGCTACCGGCACATCGACACGGCAGCGGCCTACAACAACGAAGACGCCGTCGGACAAGCATTGGCGAACACACCGACACCCCGCGAGCAGATTCATGTCACCACCAAGGTCTGGTGGGATCAGTTGCAACCCGATGCGATGCGCCACTCGATGCAGCGCAGCCTCAAGGCCTTGCGCAGCGAGTACGTCGACCTGTTCATGATCCACTGGCCGAGCACCGACTGGGATCTGCCGCGCACCCTCGACACGTTGGCCTCGTTCAAGGAACAGGGTCTGGCACGCAATATCGGTGTGGCGAATTTTCCGCTGCCGCTGCTGCGCACAGTCGTCGAGGAATACGGTATTCCCCTCTCGGCGATCCAGGTCGAGTACCACGTCCTGCTCGGACAAAACGCCCTGCTCGACTACGCCCGCCAACACGATCTGGCACTGACGGCCTACACGCCATTGGCGCGTAACAAGGTCTCGGAGATTCCACAGATTCAGCAGATTGCCGAAAAATACGGCGTGCTACCGACTCAGGTGGCGCTGAAGTGGCTGCTGGATCAGGACAACGTGGCGGCGATTCCCAAGGCCAGCAGCCGCGCCAATCAACTGGCGAACCTGGCTTCGCTGCAGGTTGAACTGGACGCTGAAGACCGCGCACTGATCGCCGCACTGCCGAAGAACCAGCGTCAGGTCAGCCCGGATTTCGCCCCGATGTGGGATGCCTTCGATCGCTGACGCACAGCGCGCCGAGAGAAATCCGCCAACGGATTGAATTAGTCGCGCACACGCTCGTCAATAACAGGCCCGCCCTCGTCACCCGAGGCCGGGCCTGTTGGCGTGTGCTCGAATAGACGGACGACCGGACTGGCGCCACACTCTCACACCAGCAACACTCATCACCACGTACAGAAAGAGGATTTCCCACATGCTATGGAAAAAAGGCCGACGCAGTGACAACGTCGTCGATGCCCGTGGCGATGATACCGGCGGTGGCGGCGGCATGCGTTTCGGTGGCGGCAAGGGTCTGAGCCTGGGGGCGATTTTGCTGATCGTCGGCATCGGCTGGATCACCGGCCAGGATCCGTTGCAGATCCTCGGCCAGCTCACCGGGCAAATGACCGAGCAATCGGCACCGGCCTCGACGCAAACCCGTCAGGCGCCACCGGCCAACGACCAGCAGGCCGAATTCGTGCGGTCGATCCTTGGCGATACCGAAGACACCTGGGGCGCGATTTTCCAGCAGGCCGGCCGCCAATATAAGGACCCGACCCTGGTGCTGTTCAGCAACCGGGTGAATTCCGCCTGCGGTCTGGCGACTTCGGCGACCGGCCCGTTCTATTGCCCGGCGGATCAGAAAGTCTATCTGGACATGGCGTTCTTCCAGGAAATGGCCCAGCGCTTCAAGGCTGCCGGCGATTTCGCCCAGGCTTACGTGATCGCGCACGAAGTCGGCCACCATGTGCAGACGTTGCTCGGCGTCTCGGCGAAAATTCAGGCGGCCCGTCAGCAGGGTCGGCAGATGCAGGGCGACGGCGGTTTGCTGGTGCGCCAGGAATTGCAGGCCGACTGCCTCGCCGGCGTCTGGGCCTACCATGCGCAGAAGCGCCTGAACTGGCTGGAGCCCGGTGACGTCGAAGAGGCCTTGAATGCGGCCAACGCCATCGGTGATGATCGCCTGCAACAACAGGGTCAGGGCCGTGTGGTGCCGGACTCGTTTACCCATGGCACGTCGGCGCAAAGGGTGCGCTGGTTCAAAACCGGTTTCGCCCAAGGCCAGGTCGGCCAGTGCGATACCTTCGCGGCAAAAAACCTGTAAATGCGCAAATGGCTTTTGGCTTTACTGATCATCGGCGGCAACGCCCACGCGGCGGGCGTCGATGCCATCAGCCCCGGACGCCTGCAATTCGAGGCCGGCGAAATGGCCGTCGGCATCAGCCCGGCACCGGAAAAAATCGAGCGGGTGCTGATCGTCATTCACGGTCGTCTGCGCAATGCCGAGACCTACCGCAAGAGTGCCGAACGCGCCACCGAACTGGCCGGGCAAACGGCGCACACGCTGGTGATCGCGCCGCAGTTTCTCAACGAAAGCGACGTCGCCCTGTACTCCCTGCCCAACACGTTGCTGCGCTGGAAAGGCAACGAGTGGATGGGCGGCGGTTTATCCACAGGGCCGAAGCCGCTGAGCTCCTACGCCGCACTCGACGCCATCGTCGCCCGGGTCAGTGATCGCAAACAGTTTCCGGATGTGCAGCAGATCGTGATTTTCGGCCATTCCGGTGGCGGACAAGTGGTGCAGCGCTACGCCCTGCTGGCCAAGGATCAGCCGGCGCTGAAGGCCAATGGCATTCGCCTGCGGTATGTGGTGGCCAATCCGTCGTCGTACGCTTATTTCAACGAACAGCGGCCAGTGGCGTTCGATCACGCACAGTGCCCGGGCTTCAATCGCTGGAAGTACGGTCTGACCGACATGCCGGTGTACGCCGGTGGGCAAACGCCGATGCAGCTTGAAAGCAGTTACATCAAACGCGAGGTGATTTATCTGCTGGGGCAGCAGGACACCGACCCGCAACATCCTGCGCTGGACAAGAGTTGTGAGGCCGAAGCGCAGGGCGCGTATCGACTGGAGCGGGGCAAGGCGTTTTTCAGTTACCTGCTGCGCCGCCATCCGGAAGGGGTGAATCAGCGGCTGGTGGAAGTGCCCGGTGTCGGGCATAACGGCGATGGGATGTTGACGTCGCCGGAGGGGCTGAAAGCGCTGTTTGAGTAGTAAGTTGTGCGGTGGATGATCTGGCCTCTTCGCGAGCAAGCCCGCTCCCACATTTGGAATGCATTCCCCTGTGGGTGC
>NZ_JANLOG010000005.1:0-8898 GCF_025466205.1 Pseudomonas sp. 13B_3.2_Bac1 | reverse complement strand
TACACCGTACCAATGTGGGAGCGGGCTTGCTCGCGAAGGCATCCTGACAGGCAATACAAATCTGCAGGGTCAGCGCACCGCCTCAAACAACCCCGTCGCCCCCATCCCGCCTCCCACGCACATGGTCACAATGCCGTAACGCAAATCACGCCGCTGCAACTCACGCACCAGATGCCCGACCTGCCGCGACCCGGTCATGCCGAACGGGTGGCCGATGGAAATCGAGCCACCATTGACGTTGTACTTGCCGTTATCGATCTCCAGACGATCGCGGGCATACAGGCATTGCGAAGCAAACGCCTCGTTCAGCTCCCACAGATCAATATCCGCCACTTGCAAGCCCTTGGCCTTGAGCAGTTTCGGCACCGAGAACACCGGGCCGATGCCCATTTCGTCCGGCTCGCAACCGGCCACGGTGAAGCCACGGAAAAACGCCTTCGGTTTCAGTCCCAGTTGCAGGGCTTTTTCCAGGCTCATCACCAGGGTCATCGACGCGCCGTCCGACAGCTGCGACGAGTTGCCCGCCGTCACCGAGCCGTCCTCGGCAAATACCGGTTTCAGTCCGGCGAGGCTTTCGTAAGTGGTGTCCGGGCGATTGCAGTCGTCGCGATCGACAATGCCGTCGAGGATCTGCACTGCGCCGCTGTTTTTGTCCTCGACCCGGTACTTGACCGCCATCGGCACGATTTCATCATCGAACAGCCCGGCCGCCTGCGCCTGGGCGGTGCGCAGCTGGCTTTGCAGTGCGTAACGATCCTGTGCCTCGCGGCTGACGCCATAACGGCGCGCCACCACTTCGGCGGTCTGGCCCATCGTGTAGTAGATGCCCGGCACCTGCTGCTTGAGCAGCGGGTTGATCAGGTGATCGGTGTTGACGCTCTTGAGGGTCAGGCTGATCGACTCGACGCCACCGGCAACAATGATGTCGCTGCAACCGGAAGCGATCTGGTTGGCGGCAATCGCAATCGCCTGCAACCCCGAGGAGCAAAAGCGATTAAGGGTCATGCCGGCAACACCAGTGCCCAGACGCGACAACACCGCGACGTTGCGCCCGATGTTGTAACCCTGCGCACCCTCGTTGGAGCCGGCACCGACGATGCAATCCTCGACGCTGGCCGGATCGACGTCGTTGCGCGACAGCAGCGCGTTGACGCAATGGGCCGCCATGTCGTCGGGACGGGTCTGGTTGAACTTGCCGCGAAAGGACTTGGCCAGGCCGGTCCGCACGCTGTCGACGATCACCACTTCACGCATGGCATACCTCAATTGTTGTTGTCGCAGGAGAGTGAACCGAGCATAAGTCCAGCCCGCCGCCGACCGCGACAATCATTCACCCCGCGTATGCGCGCCCATCGCTTCAGTCCTTGTGTTTTTTCGCGTGCTTGTCGGACTTCGCGAACGCTTCTTCGAGCGCCCGGTTGATCGTGCGCAGCACCTTTACCCGGGCCCAGCGCTTGTCATTGGCCTCGACCAGCGTCCACGGCGAGATCTCGGTGCTGGTGCGGTCGACCATGTCGCCCACGGCGGCGCGGTAGGCATCCCACTTTTCGCGATTGCGCCAGTCGTCCTCGGTAATCTTGAAGCGCTTGAAGGGGATCTGCTCCCGGGCCTGAAAACGCTCCATCTGCGTCTCCTTGTCGATCGCCAGCCAGAACTTGACCACGATCACCCCCGCATCGGCGATCTGCTCTTCGAAATCGTTGATCTCGCTGTAAGCCCGCAGCCAGTCGGCCGGACTGCAAAAGCCCTCGATCCGCTCGACCAGCACCCGGCCATACCAGGAACGGTCGAACACGGTGAATTTGCCCCGTGCCGGCAGGTGTCGCCAGAAGCGCCACAGATACGGCTGCGCGCGCTCCTCTTCGGTCGGCGCAGCAATCGGCACGATGTTGTACTGACGCGGATCGAGCGCCGCCGCCACCCGTCGGATCGCCCCGCCCTTGCCCGCCGCGTCGTTGCCTTCGAACACCGCCACCAAAGCGTGCCGGCGCATGCGTTTGTCGCGCATCAGCCCAGACAGCCGCGCCTGCTCAGTGATCAATTGTTCTTCATAGTCTTTCTTTTCCAGACGCTGGGTCAGATCAAGACTGTCGAGCAGGTTCAACTGATCGACAGCCGTGCTCAGCGGCGCGGCATTGACCTCATCGGCCTCTACTTGCGGACGCTTGAGGGCGTTCTGCAGACCTTCGAGCAGAATCTTGCCGACCGCGAGGCTGCGGTAATTGGCGTCCATCCCTTCGATGATGTGCCACGGTGCATAGTCGCGACTGGTACGGCGCAACACGCGCTCGCCGTATTTGACGACCTTGTCGTAAGTCTGCGATTGCTGCCAGTCCAGCGGGCTGATGCGCCAACTGTGCAGTGGATCATCGGCCAGCGCCTTGAGCCGCGCCTTCATCTGTTTCTTCGACAGGTGGAACCAGAATTTGAAGATCAGCGCGCCTTCATCGCAGAGCATCTTTTCCAGACGCTCGGCGGCGTTGATTGCCTGATCCAGCCGGGGATCCTTGAACAGACCGTGGACCCGGCCCTGGAGCATCTGGCTGTACCAGTTGCCGAAGAAAATCCCCATCCGGCCCTTGGCCGGCAGCATCCGCCAGTAACGCCACGCGGGTGGCCGCGCCAGTTCTTCATCGGTCTGCTGATCGAAGGTGCGCACCTCGATCAGGCGCGGGTCCATCCACTCGTTGAGCAACTTGACGGTCTCGCCCTTGCCGGCGCCCTCGATGCCGTTGATCAAAACGATCACCGGAAAACGTTTCTGCTGCTGCAACTCGAATTGCGCTTCCAGCAGTGCTTCACGCAGCGCAGGCACCGCCGCGTCGTAAGTCTCTTTGTCGATGGCATGGCCGATTTCGGCGGATTCAAACATGGGGACGGCTCCTTCCAGGATTCAGCAAGACTAGCGGATTGGGCACAGATGCAGGGCAGAAATTCCCCACCACAACAAGCTGAAGGAACGAACCCTTGTGGCGAGGGAGCTTGCTCCCGCTGGGTTGCGCAGCAACCCGAAAACCTTTCACCCCGGTTACTCCAGTTAACCCGCGTGCGCCGGCTTTACGACTGCTGCGCAGCCGAGCGGGAGCAAGCTCCCTCGCCACAGAAAAGCTCACTTTCAGCTACAAACAGTGAATTGTCCTTGAACCCCCTCAACCCAGCCTTGCCATGGATCAAGCACCCGCCGCCCGATCAGCTAGAATGGCCGCCTTGTCGTTGCCGAGCCTGCCATGAAACCTGTATTGCCCCACGCCCAACTCGACTGGGATGACCACGGACGTCCGCGCTCGCGGGTGTTCGATGATGTGTATTTTTCCGACCAGTCGGGGCTGGATGAAACCCGCTACGTGTTCCTCGAACAGAACCGTCTGGCCGAGCGTTTTGCCGCGCTGCCGGCCAATGGTCGACTGGCGATCGGCGAAACCGGCTTCGGCACCGGGCTGAATTTTCTCTGCGCCTGGCAGTTGTTCGAGCAGCATGCGGTGGCCGGTGCGCGGCTGCATTTTGTCAGCGTCGAAAAGTACCCGCTGAGTCCGGCCGACCTGCAACGAGCGCTGGCCTTGTGGCCGGATCTCAAGCCGCTGGCCGATCAGTTGCTGACCCATTACGTGGCGATCCATCAGGGCTTCCAGCGGATCATTCTCGGCAATGGCCGGGTGACCCTGACGCTGCTGATCGGCGACGCGCTGGAGCAACTGCCGCAACTCGATGCGCAGATCGACGCATGGTTTCTCGACGGTTTCGCCCCGGCGAAAAACCCCGACATGTGGACCGCCAAACTGTTCGCCGAACTGGCGCGACTGGCTGCGCCCGGCTCGACCATCAGCACCTTCACCAGCACCGGTTGGGTGCGACGCTTGCTCAACGCCGCCGGGTTCAAGATGAAACGCACCCCGGGCATCGGCCACAAGTGGGAGATCCTGCGCGGCGAGTTTCTCGGCTGGCCACACGACGTTGCGCCACCGGCACCGGACAAACCGTGGTTCGCCCGCCCTGCCCCGCTGACCGCCGAGCGTCGGGCGCTGGTGATCGGCGCCGGGCTGGCTGGTTGTGCGACCGCTGCCAGCCTCGCCGCACGCGGCTGGCAAGTCAGTCTGCTGGAGCGGCATGCCGAGGTAGCGCAAGAAGCATCCGGCAATCCGCAGGGTGTGCTGTACCTGAAGTTGTCGGCCCACGGCACCGCGTTGTCGCAACTGATCGTCAGCGGTTTCGGCTACACCCGCCGCCTGCTGGAAACCCTGCAACGCGGCACGGACTGGGACGATTGCGGTGTGCTGCAATTGGCGTTCAACGCCAAGGAAGCCGAGCGTCAGGCGCAACTGGCAGCAGCGTTCCCGGAAGATCTGGTGCATTGGCTCGATCAGCCCCAGGCTGAAACTCAGGCTGGTATCGCCGTGGCCCATGGCGGGCTGTTCTACCCCGAAGGTGGCTGGGTGCATCCGCCGGCGCTGTGCCAGGCACAAGCCGCGCAAGCGAACATCGAACTGCTCAAGCATCACGACGTGCTGGAACTGCGCAGGGTCGATGATCAATGGCAAGCCTTCGACGGCGACCGCCTGCTCGCCAGCGCCCCGGTCGTGGTATTGGCCGGTGCTGCGGAAATCAAACGCTTTGCGCAAAGTGCCGAGCTGCCGCTCAAACGCATCCGCGGGCAGATCACGCGCCTGCCGCAAACTGCCGAGAGTCAGGCGCTGCGCACCGTGGTCTGCGCCGAAGGTTATGTCGCGCCGGCTCGCTTGGGCGAACACACACTCGGCGCGAGTTTCGACTTCAACAGTGACGACTTGACCCCGACCACCGCCGAACACCTCGGCAATCTGGCGATGCTCGAAGAGATTTCCAGCGATCTGGTGGCGCGCCTGCACATCGATGAACTGCCCCCGGAAACACTGGAGGGACGCGCCGCATTCCGCTGCACCAGCCCCGACTACCTGCCGATCGTCGGTCCGTTAGCCGACCGCGCAGCTTTCGCTCAGGCCTATGCCGCGTTGAGCAAGGATGCACGACAAGTGCCGGACATTGCCTGCCCGTGGCTCGATGGCCTGTACGTCAACAGCGGCCACGGTTCACGCGGGCTGATCACCGCGCCGCTGTCTGGCGAACTGCTCGCGGCATGGCTGGACAACGAGCCGCTGCCACTGCCCAGAAGCGTCGCCGAAGCCTGCCATCCCAACCGTTTCGCCTTGCGCACGTTGATTCGCGGCAAATGAAAAATCGCGACTGGCCGCTGGTCAGTCGCCCCCTCTTATAACTCATCGTTCTAAAACTCCCACATCTGCAGCGGGTCAGTTTCTGAGTAGCGGCCATTTTGGCCAGACTTGAATGACCCCTCCCCAACGGAAAAACCGGTAAGGACTTTATGTGCGGATTAGCTGGCGAGTTACGTTTTGATCATCAACCTGCAGACCTTGCAGCGGTTGAGCGAATCACCCATCACCTGGCCCCTCGCGGCCCCGACGCGTGGGGCTTCCATGCCCAAGGGCCGATTGCCCTGGGCCATCGTCGCCTGAAAATCATGGACCTGTCGGACGGCTCGGCGCAGCCGATGATCGACAGCCAACTGGGCTTGTCCCTGGCCTTCAACGGCGCGATCTACAACTTCCCGGAACTGCGCGCCGAACTCGAAGCGCTCGGCTATGCGTTCTATTCCGGCGGTGACACCGAAGTGCTGCTCAAGGGCTACCACGCCTGGGGCGAAGCGCTGCTGCCGAAACTCAACGGCATGTTCGCGTTCGCCATCTGGGAGCGCGACGCCCAGCGCCTGTTCATCGCCCGTGACCGTCTCGGCGTGAAACCTTTGTACCTGTCGCGCACCGGCCAGCGTTTGCGCTTTGCCTCGGCCCTGCCGGCGCTGCTCAAGGGCGGCGACATCAACCCGATCCTTGATCCGGTGGCGCTCAATCACTACCTGAATTTCCATGCGGTAGTGCCGGCTCCACGCACCTTGCTTGCAGGCATCGAAAAGCTGCCGCCAGCGACCTGGATGCGCGTCGAAGCCGATGGCCGCACCGAGCAGAAAACCTGGTGGACCCTGCCCTACGGCCCACACGACGATGAGAAAAACCTGACCCTCGAAGACTGGCGCGACCGTGTGCTCGACAGCACCCGTGAAGCGGTAGCGATTCGGCAACGGGCGGCGGTGGATGTCGGTGTGCTGCTCTCCGGCGGTGTCGATTCGAGCATGCTCGTTGGCCTGCTGCGCGAAGTCGGCGTGGAGAACCTGTCGACCTTTTCCATCGGTTTCCAGGATGCCGGCGGCGAGCGTGGCGATGAATTCCAGTATTCCGATCTGATCGCCAAGCACTACGGCACCCAACACCATCAATTGCGCATCGACGAAAAAGAGATCATCGAGCAATTGCCCGCCGCGTTCCGCGCGATGAGCGAGCCGATGGTCAGCCACGACTGCATCGCCTTCTACCTGTTGTCTCGCGAAGTGGCCAAGCACTGCAAAGTGGTGCAGAGCGGCCAGGGCGCGGATGAGCTGTTCGCCGGTTATCACTGGTATCCGCAAGTCGACGGCGCAGCAGATCCGTATGCAGCCTATCGCGCGGCGTTTTTCGACCGCAGCTACGACGACTACGCGGCCACCGTGCAGCCGAAATGGCTGACCGCGAATGACGCGGCCGGCGACTTCGTGAAAGAGCATTTCGCCCAGCCCGGCGCTGATGCGGCGGTGGATAAAGCCCTGCGCCTGGACAGCACGGTGATGCTGGTGGACGACCCGGTCAAACGCGTCGACAACATGACCATGGCCTGGGGCCTGGAAGCGCGCACGCCGTTTCTCGACTATCGCCTGGTGGAACTGTCGGCGCGAATTCCCGGCCAGTTCAAGCTGCCCGATGGCGGCAAACAAGTGTTGAAAGAAGCCGCGCGCCTGGTGATTCCAAGCGAAGTGATCGACCGCAAAAAAGGCTACTTCCCGGTACCGGGCCTCAAGCACTTGCAGGGCGACACGCTGAACTGGGTGCGCGAACTGCTGCTGGATCCGAGCCAGGATCGCGGCCTGTTCAACCCGGCCATGCTCGACAAATTGCTGACTGACCCGCAAGGCCAACTGACGCCGCTGCGCGGTTCGAAGCTGTGGCAACTGGCGGCCCTGAACCTGTGGCTCAGTGAACAAGGAATCTGATTGATGAAACCTCACGCCACGGCGATCAACCAACGTCTGTTACGCGGTCAGACACCGTCGTATGAACGCTTGCAGGCGCGTCTGGCCGAAGACGGCAGCGAACTCGGCGCCGACCCCATTGCCGTGCATTGCGGCTGGGGCCGACTGCTGATCGGTCACACTTTCCCTGACCCGGCGACGCTGGCGCAGGAACTGCTCAACGAGCAGCCCGGCGAACGCGATATCGCCCTTTATGTCGCCGCACCGCAGCAGATTCTCGGTCTGGAACCGACCCAACTGTTTCTCGACCCGTCCGACACCCTGCGCCTGTGGTTCAGCGATTACCGCCAGGCCACCCGTGTGTTTCGCGGCTTCCGCATTCGCCGGGCACAGAGCGAAGCCGACTGGCAGGCGATCAATCTGCTGTATCAGGCACGCGGCATGCTGCCGATCGATGCCACGCGGCTGACTCCGCATCATCAGGGCGGCCCGGTTTATTGGCTCGCCGAAGACGAAGACAGCGGCGCGGTGATCGGCAGCGTCATGGGCCTCAATCACCAGAAAGCCTTCAACGATCCGGAACACGGCAGCAGCCTGTGGTGTCTGGCGGTGGATCCGCAGTGCTCGCGGCCCGGTGTCGGTGAAGTGCTGGTGCGGCATTTGATCGAGCACTTCATGAGTCGCGGCCTGAGCTATCTGGATCTGTCGGTGCTGCATGACAACCGCCAGGCGAAGAACCTCTACGCCAAACTCGGTTTTCGCAACCTCTCGACCTTCGCGATCAAGCGCAAGAACGGCATCAACCAGACGCTGTTCCTCGGTCCCGGCCCGGAAGCCAACTTCAACCCTTATGCGCGAATCATCGTCGAGGAAGCGCATCGGCGCGGCATCGATGTGCAAGTGGATGATGCCGAAGCCGGGCTGTTCACCCTCAGCCACGGTGGGCGCCGGGTGCGTTGCCGCGAATCGCTGAGCGACCTGACCAGCGCGATCAGCATGAGCCTGTGCCAAGACAAGAGCCTGACCCACAAGGTGTTGAAGGCCGCCGGGCTGAAACTGCCTTCGCAGCAACTGGCGGGTAACGCCGACGACAACCTGGCGTTTCTCGATGAGCATCAGCGAGTGGTGGTCAAGCCGCTCGACGGTGAACAGGGCCAGGGTGTGGCGGTCGATCTGCAGAGTATCGAAGAGGTGCAGCAGGCCATCGAAGCCGCCAAACATTTTGACAGCCGTGTGCTGCTCGAAAGCTTCCACGAAGGTCTCGACCTGCGGATTCTGGTGATCGGTTTTGAAGTGGTGGCCGCAGCGATTCGCCGTCCCGCGGAAGTGGTCGGTGACGGCCATCATTCGATCGGTGCATTGATCGAGGCGCAGAGCCGCCGTCGGCAAGCCGCCACCAGTGGCGAGAGCAAGATTCCGCTGGATCATGAAACCCAGCGCACCCTGCACGCGGCCGGTTATGACTACAGCAGCATCCTGCCGGCGGGCGAACATCTGTTCGTGCGCCGCACCGCCAATCTGCACACCGGTGGCACGCTGGAAGACGTCACGGCGATTCTGCACCCGACCCTGGTCGATGCCGCCGTCCGTGCGGCGCGAGCGCTGGACATTCCGATGGTCGGCCTCGACCTGATGGTGCCGGCGGCGGATCAAGCGGAGTACGTGTTTATCGAAGCCAACGAACGTGCGGGGCTGGCCAATCATGAGCCGCAGCCGACGGCGGAGCGCTTTGTCGATTTGTTGTTTCCGCACAGTCAGCCGGCTGTTTCTTGATTCCGAGGCGTCTGGAC
>NZ_JANLOG010000074.1:0-9019 GCF_025466205.1 Pseudomonas sp. 13B_3.2_Bac1 | reverse complement strand
CTCCCACTTTTAATTTGTGTACAGCCCCGGGTAGCCGGACATCAGGAGATGGAAGATGGATTTGAATGCAGAGGTAGACAACCTGGTCAAGGCGTCCCAGGCGTGGATTCCGATGATCATGGAATACGGCAGTCGCGTGCTGCTGGCAGTGATTACCCTGGCCATCGGCTGGTGGCTGATCAACAAAGTCACGCAAAAGCTCGGCGGTCTGCTGGCCCTGCGCAATGCCGATCTGGCACTGCAAGGCTTCATCAGCAGCCTGGCGAACATCATTCTTAAGGTGCTGCTGATCGTCAGCGTGGCCTCGATGATCGGTGTCGAAACCACCTCGTTCGTCGCCGCGATTGGTGCTGCGGGTCTGGCGATCGGCCTGGCATTGCAGGGCAGTCTGGCGAACTTCGCCGGCGGCGTGTTGATTCTGCTGTTCCGTCCGTTCCGTATCGGTGACTGGATCGAAGCGCAAGGCGTGGCGGGTACGGTCGACAGCATCCAGATTTTCCACACCGTGCTGCGTACCGGTGACAACAAGACCATCATCGTCCCGAACGGCAATCTGTCGAACGGCATCATCACCAACACCAACCGTCAACCAACCCGCAAAGTCGTGTTCGACGTGGGTGTGGATTACGAAGCGGATCTGCAAAAGGCGCGTCAGGTGCTGCTGGATCTGGCCAAGGACGATCGCATTCTGCAGGACCCTGCGCCACAAGCGGTCATTTCGACGTTGGGTGACAGTTCGATCACTGTTTCCCTGCGCGTCTGGGTTAAAACTGCAGACTACTGGGATGTGATGTTCATGTTTAACGAACAGTCGCGTGATCGTTTAAAGACTGCCGGTATTGATATTCCGTTTCCACAGCGCGTAATTCGCGTGGTTCAGGAGTCGGCAACACAATGATAGGTTGCTAATTAAATGCCTGACTTGTTGGTCAGGCATTTATTACAAGTGACAGGCAATAAAAAAGGCCCATCCGAAGATGGGCCTTTTTTTATGCTTCCAAACTAACCACTGACAATTACAGGATGTTCAGTGGGTATTCGGTGATCAGGCGGAACTCTTTAACGTCGCCTTCGCCCTGGTCTGCGTTGGCAGTGTGCCAGGCTTGACGGATGCGGAACGACAGATCTTTCGCTGGGCCAGACTGAACAACGTACTTGGCTTCGAAGTTGGTTTCGTGGTGTTTGCCATCTTCACCGTACAGCGGTGCGCCAGTGCTGGTGCGGTATTGGCTGTTTGCAGCCAGACCGGTACCGTCGATATCCCAACCTTTGACGTAACGAACCATGAAGCTCAGGCCTGGAACGCCGTACTCGGCCATTTTCAGGTCGTAACGGGCTTGCAGGGATTTCTCGCCTGGACCGTTGAAGTCAGAGTACTGGATGGAGTTGGCGAGGAAGATCGAGTCGCCGCCACGGTTGTTCTTGCCCACGCCAACGTAGTCGAAAGGGGTATCGCCGTTAACCTTCTGGAAGGCCAGGGTGAAGGTGTGTGCCTTCAGGAACGACAGCGCGGTTGCCAGGGAGAAGGCAGTGTTGCTGATGTCACCTGCCAGCTTGTCACCGGTATCGGTGGTGCGGTAGATGTTGAAGTCAGTGTTCAGCGAAGTGTCGCCACCGAATGGGGTGGTGAGGTTCACGTTCGCGTAGTACTGGTTCCAGACGTCTTGCAGCTTGGCACCGTAGAGCGACGCGCTCAGGTTTTCGGTGATGCCGTATTTGCCACCGAAATAGTCGATCGACTTGGCTTCTACGCCAGCGTAGTTCGCGTACAGGCCGCCGTCACGGGCGTTCTTGTCCTGGCTGGTCGCCGAGTAGAAGTGACCGGCTTCGAGGTCAAGGTCTTTGACTTCGCTGCTCTGCAGCTGGAAGCCGCTGGCAGTTTGCGGAATGAGGCGGGAACCACCGACAGCGAACACTGGAGCAGTGCTTGGCTGCTGGTCGCCGATTTTCAACTCGGTTTTGGAGATGCGGAACTTGATGGCAGCACCGGCTTTGCCTTGGCTGTCATCCACATCGTGAGAGTAACCGTTAGCCTTGACTACGTCACTACGGCTCATGTTGCCGGAACCGGAAGTACCGTCACCGCCATCCAGTTTGACCGCCAGGTAACCGAATGCATCGATACCAACGCCGACAGTACCTTGGGTGTAACCGGAGTTAAAATTGCCCAGGAAGCCTTGAGTCCAGTCTTTCTGGTCGTGGCCGCCGTTCTTGTTGTCGCGGTTGAAGTAGTAGTTCTTCAACGTTTCGGTGAGTTTTGCATCTTCAACGAAACCTTTGGCTTCTGCCTGGTCACTAACAAACGGGGCGGCCGTAGCCAATTGAGTGCTGGCTGCTGCTGCAACAGCCAGTGCGATTGTGCTCCACTTCATCACGCGCATCGTGATTTGCTCCTTTGGTTTTAGAAGAGTACTGCCGTCCCACCTGTTTTATTATCTGGGCGGCTCTTTCTTTTTGTGTCGGCGCAAACTTATATCACGCCGACAATGTTGGCGATACTTGCTCATACAACCTTTCATGTTCTTTACGACAGCGTCGCAAATGGCGTGGTTGATGTCGCAAATTCACAGTACCCATGCAGCCGGGCTGACAACTTTATCGCTGTTTCTGGGCCTTTTTGCATCGGTAAAAAAGAGTCCCTGGCAAAACACTTGAATCTCCATTGGGGCAACCCTGCCACCGTATTGGTTGGTCTCGAGCTGCCACTTCCGGTGGCGCGCTTATAGACCATGTGTGTACTGATGCAACAAGCGTGCACAAAGTGCAGGATTGTCGCGTTTATTTTTCTGAACACCCGCCTGTAGCCGTAAAAACCGCATAAAAACGGGGGTTCAAGCCCTTTTGTATCAGGGGCTTGACGCATACCTTCGCATCGTGTTGTCACGTTCGCATGGCGGCGTGACAACCAAAAACGTTACCGGTTCACCCCGTCAGTGAGTATTTGGCGGATGCCCGACGCACTCAGCGTAGACGCACTGTGCGGTTTTGGTGCAAAAAATTTACAGGCTGTACCGGATTCATACAGCTTGCGGTGAGTCTGTCACCGGATGGCCAAGGCTGTTTCAGCTAGTTGCTCGCGTTCGAGGCCGGTTCAGGCTCCGGGATGGTGCACATTCTTTGTAGTTGTCTCTTGTCAGGGCTGTGGTGGCCTGGTCGAGTGCACTCATCGTGAAGCCCGGCGCATTCGCAGGTATGCTGCCTGCCTGTCGCTTGGTGCGTTGCCTGTCTGGGTGGCCGCTAAGCTGAATATGTAGATCAGCCGGGAGTGCACGCAGTGTTTGCTTTAGATTCACGACTTCAACAGGACACCCTGACCATCGGCGACTTCCCGCTCTGCCGACTGCTGCTGTCCAATGATGCCAATTACCCATGGTTCATCCTGGTGCCTCGTCGCGACGATATCAGTGAGTTGTTTCAGTTGGATGTCGCCGACCAGCAGCAGTTGTGGCAGGAAACCACGGCGCTGGCCGAGTTGCTCAAGGACCTGTTCGATGCCGACAAGCTGAACGTCGCTACCCTGGGCAACGTTGTCAGCCAGCTGCATATGCATGTGATCGTGCGTAAGCGTGACGATGCGGCATGGCCAGCGCCGGTCTGGGGCAAACACCCGGCCAAACCCTATGGCGCCGAGGAGGTTGCGGCCATTCGTGAACGGCTGCGCCTGGTGCTGACTGAGCACTTCACGTTTCTGGAGGATTGAGCGATGAGCCTTGAAGAGCGCGTTACCGATCTGGAAAGCCGCCTGGCCTTTCAGGATGACACCATTCAGGCGTTGAACGACGAACTGGTGGCGCAGCAGCGCGTGATCGAGCGCCTGCAACTGCAAATGGCTGCGGTACTCAAGCGTCAGGAAGAAATGGTTGGGCAGTTCGATGCTTTTGAGGAAGAGGCGCCACCGCCACACTACTGATGTCGACGCTTTTGTAACGGCGTAAAAAAACCGCGATCAGCCAGGCTGCTCGCGGTTTTTTCTTGCCTTGGATCAACGGCGCGGCAGGGCGGCGATCACATCCTCGGCTTGCAGGCCTTTATCCCGGTTCATCACCGAGAACTCAACGCGCTGGCCTTCGACCAGTACGCGGTGGCCTTCGCCACGGATTGCCCGAAAGTGCACGAAAATATCATCGCCGGAATCCCGGGAGATAAAGCCGAAGCCTTTGGACGTGTTGAACCACTTGACGGTACCGGTATCGCGGTTGCTCATGTCATAGCTGACAGGTGCGGCAGCCGGTGAAGATTTGTAGAAGCTCACGGCCAGGTGCACAACCACGGCAACCAGGGCGATCACCAGGCTGAACAACACTGCCGGTTGACCGGCGATGACAGGCATCGGTGCGATCAGGGTCAGGGTTTGCAGGACGACAGTCAGCACGAGAAGAGCGCTGACCAGATTTTGCAGATGCTGGCGCGGGCCTTTGTTCCAGTAAGGGATCACTGGAGCGATGACCAGGTTCAGCAGGCCGAAAAAGGCCAGGTAAAGTGCATCGGGTTGTTGCAGGTAAGGAACGGCTTCGGATTTCAAGCTAGGTATGAACGACAGCAGCAAGGCCGCTGCGCCCATTAGCAGGTGGACGATTTTCAACATTTTGATTGGCTCACGTTATGACGGCTCACAAGGAAGAGCTGAAGGCGCACGGTTCGCTTCGGAACAATAAAGAGGCGTTGGACACGTGCCCGGCATCAGCCTATGCACGACACCCCTGAAAAATGGGGCGTAGCGACACACTGCCTATTTAACAGCAAAGCCTGCAGCTACTCAAATTACCCCGGCCAGCGGCACCGGCCCGGTCGATTTGTCGCACGGCGAGCGAAGATTGCCGGCTGCGAGGTGGCGCCTGCCTTGCTAGAGTGGGTCTGCACCTGTTGGATGAATTCAATCGCCTTAGGGGGTAAACATGGCAATCGATATCGGTATCAGTGAAGAAGACCGCAAGTCCATCGTCGAGGGGCTGTCGCGGCTGCTGTCGGACACCTACGTGCTGTATCTGAAAACCCATAACTTCCACTGGAACGTCACCGGTCCCATGTTCAGGACCCTGCATCTGATGTTCGAAGAGCAATACAACGAGCTGGCGCTGGCCGTGGACCTGATCGCCGAGCGCATTCGGGCCCTGGGATTTCCGGCACCGGGCGCCTACGCGACTTACGCGCGTCTTTCCTCTATCAAGGAAGAAGTCGGCGTGCCAAGCGCCGAGGACATGATCAAGCAATTGGTCGAGGGTCAGGAAGCGGTGACGCGCACCGCTCGCGGCATCTTCCCGCTTCTGGACAAAGTCAGTGACGAGCCGACGGCCGACCTGCTGACCCAGCGTATGCAGGTGCATGAGAAGACCGCGTGGATGCTGCGTGCGTTGCTCGAGACCTGATAGTCCGGTGCGCGGATGTCCCGGGGTGGTGGATGTCCGCGCGCTGTTTCAAATCTTACCGAACATGTCGGCTTATCCTACGCAGCTGGGCAACTAGTCGTCTGGCGCTGACTTTGCGTCTGCGTTTTTATGAAGACACAGGATGTTGTCTTTATAAAAAGCAGCGATGGCAAAGGAGTGTCAGCGATATGGTAGGTGGAGACAGGCGAAGCGAACATGTCGGTTCGCAGCAGGAAATGAAGGTCGATCCGTTTGTCAGCGATTTCGACTTCGAGCTGATCCGGCCGCTGGCAAGGTCAGTGCGCTTGAACGGGTTTGCCACGTGCTTGAGGCTCGAGCAGGTTTACTGGAACATTCTCGGTGAGATGGCCGGGCACAATGGCTGTTCGGTCAGTACGTTGCTGTCCCACGTTGACCGTCAGGTGCACCTGCGCCACGGCGGGGTGAAAAACTTCAGCGGTCTGGTGCGGGTGGTGTGTGTGATGAATGGTCTGCGGGATACCCCGACGGCCGTCATGCCCTGAACGGCCAATACTTGAAATGACGTGGCGGGCTGTGCAGTCTTACGGCTGCACAGCCCGCATTTAATGGATATAATCCCGCTCTTTCGCCGCAAAGCCCTGCGCGCGGTGGCAATCTGATCGCCGAGACACCTCCATGCCGATGTACGATTATCAATGTGCTTCCTGCGGTCATCAGTTGGAAGCCATTCAAAAGATCAGCGAGGCACCGCTGGTCGACTGCCCTGCCTGTCAGGCGCCAGAGCTCAAGAAACAGCTGTCCATGCCGGGTTTTCGCCTCAGCGGCAGCGGTTGGTACGAAACCGATTTCAAGACCGGAGCCAAGAAGAATCTGGCCGGTGGCGACAAATCTGACTAGGGTTCAGGCCCAGGTCGAACGACACGCGTGAGATTTCGCAGTGCTTGAGTGCGACGGGATCTCCACCGAATTTCGAATTACGAGAAGCGAAACCACTACCATGATGCGCAGCCATTATTGCGGCCAACTGAACGAAAGCCTGGAAGGCCAGGAAATTACCCTTTGCGGATGGGTTCACCGTCGTCGCGACCACGGCGGGGTGATTTTCCTCGATATCCGTGATCGTGATGGTCTGGCTCAGGTGGTGTTCGATCCGGATCGCGCCGAGAGCTTCGCCGCCGCCGATCGCGTGCGCAGCGAATACGTCGTGAAGATCACCGGCAAGGTGCGTCTGCGTCCGGCCGGTGCGACCAACGCCAACATGGCGTCGGGCATGATCGAAGTGCTGGGCTACGAGCTGGAAGTGCTGAACGAGTCGGAAACCCCGCCGTTCCCGCTCAACGAATACTCCGACGTCGGCGAAGAAACCCGCCTGCGCTACCGCTTCCTGGATCTGCGTCGTCCGGAAATGGCCGAGAAGCTGCGTCTGCGTTCGCGCATGACCACCAGCATCCGTCGCTTCCTCGACGAGAACGGCTTCCTCGACGTCGAAACACCGATCCTGACCCGTGCTACCCCGGAAGGCGCTCGCGACTACCTGGTGCCGAGCCGTACTCACGCCGGTTCGTTCTTCGCGCTGCCGCAATCGCCTCAGCTGTTCAAGCAACTGCTGATGGTTGCCGGTTTCGACCGTTACTACCAGATCGCCAAGTGCTTCCGCGACGAAGACCTGCGTGCCGACCGTCAGCCTGAGTTCACTCAGATCGACATCGAGACCAGCTTCCTCGACGAAAAAGACATCATGGGCCTGACCGAAGGCATGATCCGCAACCTGTTCAAGGAAGTGCTGGATCTGGAATTCGGCGAATTCCCGCACATGACTTTCGAAGAAGCCATGCGCCGTTACGGTTCCGACAAGCCGGACCTGCGTAACCCGCTGGAACTGGTCGACGTCGCCGATCAACTCAAAGAAGTCGAATTCAAGGTCTTCAGCGGCCCGGCCAACGATCCGAAATGCCGTATCGCTGCACTGCGCGTTCCAGGCGGGGCGAGCATGCCGCGCAAGCAGATCGACGACTACACCAAGTTCGTCGGCATCTACGGTGCCAAGGGCCTGGCGTACATCAAGGTCAACGAGCGCGCTGCCGGTGTTGAAGGTCTGCAATCGCCGATCGTGAAAAACATCCCTGAAGCCAACCTGAACGTGATCCTCGATCGCGTCGGCGCGGTTGACGGCGATATCGTGTTCTTCGGCGCCGACAAGGCCAAGATCGTCAGCGAAGCCCTGGGCGCGCTGCGTATCAAGCTCGGTCACGACCTCGACCTGCTGACCTGCAAGTGGGCGCCAATGTGGGTCGTCGACTTCCCGATGTTCGAAGAAAACGACGACGGCAGCTTCTCTGCGCTGCACCACCCGTTCACCGCACCGAAGTGCTCCCCTGAAGAGCTGGAAGCCAATCCGGCCGGCGCTCTGTCCCGCGCCTACGACATGGTGCTCAACGGTACCGAGCTGGGTGGCGGTTCGATCCGTATCCACCGCAAGGAAATGCAACAAGCGGTGTTCCGCCTGTTGGGTATCAATGAGGCGGAACAGGAAGAGAAGTTCGGCTTCCTGCTCGACGCGCTGAAGTACGGTGCACCGCCGCACGGTGGTCTGGCCTTCGGTCTGGACCGTCTGGTGATGCTGATGACCGGCGCCCAGTCGATCCGTGAAGTGATCGCCTTCCCGAAAACCCAGAGTGCTGCGGACGTCATGACGCAAGCGCCGGGTGTGGTGGATGCCAAGGCACTGCGCGAGCTGCACATTCGTTTGCGCGAAACGCCAAAGGCTGAGTAAGACGGGCCTGAAGGCGCATCTTCGGATGCGCCTTTTTTCTATCTGTAGAGAGCAGGTCGAGATTTTTTGTTTGCTGGCCGCTGCATGAGCAGGGCGGGCAACGTTTCAAGAGAATTCGGAGCGAGTTATGGCAGGTCATTCCAAGTGGGCGAACATCAAGCACCGCAAAGAACGTCAGGATGCCAAGAGAGGCAAGATCTTCACCAAGTGGATTCGTGAGCTGACCGTTGCGGCCCGTCAGGGCGGCGGCGATCCGGGTTCCAACCCGCGTCTGCGCCTGGCCCTGGACAAGGCGCTGGGTGCGAACATGAGCCGCGACATCATCGACCGTGCCGTCGCGCGTGGCGCCGGTGCGACCGAAGCGGACAACGTTGAAGAATTGACCTATGAAGGTTACGGCCCGGGCGGCGTGGCGGTGATGGTCGAGTGCATGACCGACAACCGCAACCGTACCGCAGCTGCCGTGCGCCATGCGTTCAGCAAATGCGGCGGCAACCTCGGTACCGACGGTTCGGTTGCGTATCTGTTCGAGCGCAAAGGCCAGATCAGCTTCGCCCCGGGCGTCGATGAAGACGCGCTGACCGAAGCGGCGCTGGAAGCCGATGCCGACGACGTGGTCAGCCATGAAGACGGCTCGATCGACGTGTTCACCTCGTTCACCAGCTTCTATGCCGTGCGTAACGCGCTGGAAGCGGCCGGGTTCAAGGGTGACGACGCAGAAATCGTCATGCAGCCGACCACCAGCGCCGAACTGGATCTGGAAGGCGCGGAGAAGGTGCTCAAGCTGATCGACATGCTCGAGGATCTGGATGACGTGCAGAACGTCTACTCCAACGCGGACATTCCGGAAGATGTGGCCGCTCAGCTCGGTTAAGAGCGACTAGGCTTCAATGTGGGA
>NZ_JANLOG010000120.1:0-9039 GCF_025466205.1 Pseudomonas sp. 13B_3.2_Bac1 | reverse complement strand
GGTGGGGGAATGCAAAATTTTGGGCCCCCCCCCCCCCCCCGCCCCCCCCCCCCCCCGCTCCCACATTGGTTTCTGTGCGCTCAATACAGCGCAATAAATTGACCCGATAGACAAAAGGCTGACCTGCATCCGTGCCTTTTGCGTCGCGCTCTGAGAAAATGCCCGCACTTTTTTTCCGGATGCCGACATGACTGCCCTGAAGAACGACCGTTTCCTCCGCGCCCTGCTCAAGCAACCTGTAGACGTCACCCCGGTGTGGATGATGCGCCAGGCCGGCCGCTACCTGCCTGAATACCGCGCCAGCCGTGCCCAGGCCGGTGATTTCATGAGCCTGTGCATGAATCCGGAATTCGCTTGCGAAGTCACGTTGCAACCGCTCGACCGCTACCCGCAACTGGACGCGGCGATCCTGTTTTCCGACATCCTCACCATCCCCGATGCCATGGGCCAGGGCCTGTACTTCGAGACCGGTGAAGGTCCGCGCTTCAAGAAAGTCGTCAGCACCCTGGCGGACATCGAAGCGTTGCCGATCCCTGATCCACACAAAGACCTCGGCTACGTGATGGATGCGGTCAGCACCATTCGCCGCGAGTTGAACGGCCGTGTGCCGCTGATCGGTTTCTCTGGCAGCCCGTGGACCCTCGCCACCTACATGGTTGAAGGCGGCTCGTCGAAAGACTTCCGCAAGACCAAGGCGATGCTCTACGACAACCCGCAAGCCATGCACCTGCTGCTGGACAAGCTGGCGCAGTCGGTGACCTCGTATCTCAACGGCCAGATCATGGCCGGCGCGCAAGCGGTGCAGATCTTCGATACCTGGGGCGGCAACCTGTCGGCCGCGGCGTACCAGGAATTCTCCCTGGCCTACATGAAGAAAATCGTCAGCGGCCTGATCCGCGAGCACGACGGTCGCAAGGTGCCGGTGATCCTCTTCACCAAGAACGGCGGCCTGTGGCTGGAAAGCATCGCCGAGGCCGGCGCCGACGCATTGGGTCTGGACTGGACCTGCGACATCGGCAACGCCCGCGCCCGCGTCGGCGATAAGGTAGCCCTGCAAGGCAACATGGACCCGACCGTGCTCTACGCCAAACCGGAAGCGATCCGCACCGAAGTCGGGCGCATTCTGGCCAGTTACGGCAAAGGCAGCGGTCACGTGTTCAACCTCGGCCACGGCATCACCCCTGAGGTCGATCCGGAGCATGCGGGCGCGTTCCTGCGCGCGGTGCATGAGTTGTCGGCGCAGTATCACGAGTGATCGACGCCCAATAAAAAACGCCCGGCCAATGCCGGGCGTTTTTGTACAAGATCAAAAGATCGCAGCCTGCGGCAGCTCCTACATTGGGATTCGCGTTTCCCTGTAGGAGCTGCCGCAGGCTGCGATCTTTTGCTTTTAAGCTTTCACACCACCAAGTGGCGGCAACTTCGCCAGCTTCAACGCCACCCCCAGCGCCACCAGCAACAACGCGCCAATGAACAACCCAATCCCGTTCCAGCCGCCCAAATGCCAGAACACCCCGCCCGCCGTGCCGGCAATGCTGGAGCCTGCGTAATAACTGAACAGGTACAACGACGACGCCTGGCCCTTGGCTTTCAGCGCCCGCCGGCCGATCCAACTGCTCGCCACCGAGTGCGCGCCGAAGAAGCCGAAAGTGAAGATCAGCATGCCGACGATCACCAGCAGCAGCGGGGTGAACATTGTCAGCGCGAGGCCGGCGAACATCAGGGCAATCGTCGCCCACAGCACTTTGCGCCGCCCCAGTTTGTCCGCCAACGAACCGATCTTCGCCGAACTGTAGATGCCCGACAGATAGACCACCGACAGCAAGCCGACGAACACCTGATCGAGGTTATACGGCGCGGCGAGCAGGCGATAGCCTATGTAGTTGAACAGGGTGACGAACGCCCCCATCAGCACGAACGCTTCAAGAAACAGCAGCGGCAGGCCGGCATCGCGAAAGTGCATGGTGAAGCCGTCGAGCAGGCTGCGTGGGTGCAGCGAGCGTGAGCGGAAGTTGCGTGATTCGGGAAGGATTTTCCAGAACACCGCCGCCGCAATCAGCGCCAGACCGCCGATCACCAGCATTGCGGTGTGCCAGCTGACAAAGTCGATCAGCACCCCGGTTATCAACCGCCCGCTCATTCCGCCAATCGCGTTGCCGCCGATGTACAGGCCCATCGCCAGGCCGATGTGCTGCGGGTGGATTTCCTCGCTCAGGTAAGTCATCGCCACGGCCGCCAGACCGCTCAGCGACAGCCCGATCAACGCGCGCATGATCAGCACGCCGTGCCAGCTCGGCATCATCGAGCTGGCGATGGTGCACAGCGCGGCAGCGAACAGCGCTGCGACCATCACCGGTTTACGCCCGATCCGGTCGGAAATCGGTCCGGTGATCAACAGACCGAAGGCCAGCATGCCGGTCGCCACCGACAGAATCAGGCTGCTCTGCGCGGCATTGATCGAATACTCGTGGGACAGCAGCGGCATCATCGGCTGCACGCAGTACAACAGGGCGAAGGTCGCGAAGCCGCCGCTGAACAGCGCCAGCACCGTGCGCATGAACATCGGCGTGCCTTTTTCGATGTAGATCTCCTGCAGCTCGGCGATCACATCGTCGGCTGCGGCAGGCGGGACTTCATGGGCCAGGGGGGCGACAACTGTTTTCACTTCAGACCTCGGAGGGCACGGCCGGGCAGGCAATGAAAAAATCATATAGCTGGCTAATGTTTCTATCCAATATATTGTTCGACCTGTTTGATAGCTTTAACGACCTAATGGGGTTTCCATGGAATTGCGTCATCTGCGCTACTTCATCGCTGTCGCCGAAGAGCTGCATTTCGGCCGCGCCGCACAGGTGCTGGGGATCTCCCAGCCGCCGCTGAGTCAGCAGATTCAGGCGCTGGAGCAAGAGGTCGGCGCGCGGTTGTTCGAACGCACCAATCGTCGGGTCGAGCTGAGCGAGGCCGGCCGATTGTTTCTGGAGGAGGCGCGGCTGGTGCTGGCGCAGGTCGACAAAGCGGCGGATGTTGCCCGGCGTGCGCAACTCGGTGAACTCGGCGAATTGAAGATTGGCTTCACCTCGTCGGCGCCGTTCAACTCGACCATTCCCCAGGCAATTTTTGCCTTTCGCCAGCGTTTCCCGGCGGTGCATCTGAACCTGCGGGAGATGAGCAGCACGCAAGTCGCCGAAGGGCTGGTGGATGAGTCGATCGAGGTCGGGATCATGCGTCCACTGGGTCTGCCGGATTCGCTGAATGTGGTGGAGCTGATGCGTGAGCCGCTGGTGGCGGTGCTCGGTTCCAAACATCCGCTGGCGCAGGGCAGCGAGGAAGGGCTGTTCCTCTCGGCGCTGGCGCTGGAGCCGTTCGTGTTCTTTCCACGCAGCTACGGCAGCGGGCTGTATGCGCAACTGCTCAGTCTGGCCCGCGATGCCGGGTTCAGCCCGCACTTCGCCCAAGAGGCCGGGGAGGCGATGACCATCATTGGTCTGGTTGCAGCGGGGCTGGGGGTTTCGGTGTTGCCGGCGTCGTATCAGCGGATGCGCATCGACGGCGTGGTCTACCGGCCATTGCTCGATCCGGAGGCGGTGTCGGCGGTGTGGCTGGTGCAGCGCAAGGATCAGAAATCGCCGATGGCCAAGGCGTTCGTCGAACTGCTGACGCGCAAGGTTGAGCCTTCAAGTGGGTGATGGCTGCCGGCCTCTTCGCGAGCAAGCCCGCTCCCACCCTGGAATACGTTCCCCTGTGGGAGCGGGCTTGCTCGCGAAGACGCCCGCCCAAACAACACATTTCTCAGGGCAACCGCACCAAATCCCCCTTCAACGCCACCCGCGTCACAAACACCCCGGCCCGGCACTCATAGGTATTCAAATCCTTGCGCACATGCTGGTCGTAATAACTGACGATATTGACCACCGCATTCGCCCCGACCCGCTTGGCATCGGCCTGCAACTTGATCAGGTTCGACTGCAGCACCCACTCGCAGGAATCGTGATCGCTCTTGTTGAAGCCGTTGGTGCGTAAATCGCTGACCGCATCCCGGCGCAACAACTGCTGGGTGCCCTGCGGCCCATTGCCGATCAGGTAGAACTTCACACTGCCATCCAGCCGCCCGGCGCGAATCGCATCCGAGAGCACGGTTTCGAACGGCATGTACATCAAATTGGTGGCGTGGCTGGCGCTGGGCAATAGCCCGAGGAGCGTGGCGGCGATCAGGGCTTTCACTTGCATGGTCATCTCCTTGACGGTGAAAGAGAACCGCGAGTGTTCGAACGATGGGCTCGCCGTTCCGGCAGGCATGACGCGGCAACCTGCCAGAGCGAGTGTAGATGCTGAAAACGAAGAGGGCGCCGAAAGGCGCCCTTTGTCGTTTCTGGCAATTACTGAACCGTCGCCAGATCACCCTTCAACGCAACACCGGCCATGATCGCGCCGGCGTGGCATTCGTAGTTCTTCGCGTCTTTGTGCTCGTTGCTCTTGTAGAAGCTGACGATGTTGGTCACGGCGTTGGCGCCGGCGCTTTTGGCGGCCTGGTGCAGGCTGATGATGGCCGATTGCACGACCCATTCGCAGGCTTCCTGATCGGTCTTGTTGAAGGCGTTGGTCTTTTTGTTGGTCACGGCGCCGCTGCTCAGAACGGTGACTTTACCGGGCGGGGTGGTGCCGGCCAGGTAGAACTTTACGCTGCCGTCGATCTTGCCGCTGCGGGTGGCTTCGGCAACCGCTTTGTCGAACGGCAGCATGACCTGTGTATCCCGGGCCTGGCTGACTGCCGGCAGGGCGCAAAGCAGCAGGGCGGTGATGGCGAGTTTGTTGAAACGCATGGAGGTCTCCTTGACCTGGATTGATTCGGTTAAGGCCAGCGACGGAAAATCAACGAGGTGTTGACGCCACCAAAAGCGAAATTGTTGTTCATCACGTATTCGTGGTGCATCGGGCGGAACTCGCCGCGCAGGTAATCGAGCTTGCCGCAGTGCGGGTCGACCTCATCGAGGTTGAGCGTGTGCACGTACAGGTCGCGATTGAGCATTTCGATGCTGAACCACGACTCCAGCGCGCCGCAGGCCCCCAGTGTGTGGCCGAGGAAACTCTTCTGCGAGCTGATCGGCATGTGTTCGCCGAACAGACTGCTGGTCGCCAGTGTCTCGGCAATGTCGCCCTGTTCTGTAGCGGTGCCGTGACCGTTGACGTAACCGATGGCATCCGGCGTCAGTCCGGCGTCTTCCAGCGCCAGTTCCATTGCCCGGCGCATGGTGATCTGCTCGGGGCGGGTGGTGTGCTGGCCGTCGGCGTTGCTGCCGAAACCGACGATTTCCGCGTGGATCCGCGCACCCCGGGCGAGGGCATGCTCCAGCTCTTCTAGCACCAGCATGCCGCCGCCTTCGCCGATCACCAGACCGTCGCGGCCCTTGTCGTACGGGCGTGGGCTGGTCTGTGGTGCATCGTTTTTCAGGCTGGTGGCGTACAGCGCGTCGAAGACCATGGCTTCGGTCGGGCACAGCTCTTCGGCACCGCCGGCGAGCATCAGTGGCAAGCGACCGAACTTGATCGCCTCGTAGGCGTAGCCAATGCCCTGGCTGCCGCTGGTGCAAGCGCTGGACGTCGGGATCAGCCGCCCGGTGAGTCCGAAGAAGATGCTGATGTTGGCCGCGGTGGTGTGCGGCATCATCCGCACGTAGGAGTTGGCGTTGAGGCCTTCGGCCACGGAGTTCAGCAGCATGTTGCCGAAGGCCTTGATCTCGTCGGTGCTGCCGGTGGACGAACCGCAGGCCACACCCATGCGCCCGTCCTTGATCGATTCGTCGCCGAGCAGGCCGGCGTCGGCCAGCGCCTGTTCCGCCGCGCCGACCGCCAGCCGTGACACCCGGCCCATGCTGCGCAGTTGCTTGCGGGTCCAGTGCGGCGGTACGACAAAATCATCGATCGGCCCGGCCAGACGGGTGTTGAGTTCGCTGAAGCGGTCCCACTCGTCCATGCGGCGGATGCCGCTGCGGTTGGCCGCGAAGTTGCCGGCGATGGTCTGCCAGTCGCTGCCCAGCGAGGTGATGCCGGCCATGCCGGTGACGACGACGCGCTTCATCAGCACAAGCCTCCGTTGACCGCCAGGACCTGGCGGGTGATGTACGAGGCTTCCGCCGACATCAGGAAATTAACCGCAGCGGCCACCTCTTGCGGGGTGCCCATGCGTTGTGCGGGGATCATTTTCATCAGCTCTTCCACCGGCACGTTTTCGTCGAGCATCGCCGTGTCGATCAGGCCCGGCGCGACGCAGTTAACGGTGATTTTGCGCTTGCCCAGTTCGATCGCCAACGCTTTCGCCGCACCGATCACCCCGGCCTTGGAGGCGCTGTAGTTGACCTGGCCCCGGTTGCCGATCAATCCCGACACCGAGGTGATGCAGACGATCCGACCGGCGGCGCGACGACGGATCATCGGCATCATCACCGGGTGCAGGACGTTGTAGAAACCGTCGAGGTTGGTACGCAGCACCACGTCCCAATCATCGTCGCTCAGCGCCGGAAAAGCGCCATCACGGGTCAGGCCGGCGTTGAGCACCACGCCGTAATAGGCACCGTGGGTTTCGACGTCGGCTTCGAGAATGGTCTTGCAGGTTTCGCGGTCGGCGACGTCGAATTGCAGGATGCGCGCGTTGCGGCCCAGCGCTTCGACTTCGGCTTTCACCGCTTGGGCTTCAGCCACGCCGCTGCGGCAATGCAGGACGATGTCGTGCCCGGCCTGCGCCAGACGCAAGGCAATGGCGCGGCCGATGCCACGGCTGGAGCCGGTGACCAGTACGGATTCAGTCATCGTTCGACTCTCTGTTTTGTTCAAGGTATTGGCTGGGCTGCGGCGGGCGGAACACGTTCAAGCGGGCGCTGGCCTCGATGCCGGGGGCGTTGATGTGGCATTCGAAAACACCCATGCCGTTGTCGTCTTCCAGCGAACGGATGCCGTGGATGGTCAGTTCGCTGCCGGCCGGAAACGCCTCGACGTTGCACTCGAACTTGCGGGTGCCGAGGAGGAAGCCGAGCTCGACCGGTTTGCCCTTCAAGCGAGCATGACAACCGGCGAACGCGGCGACGCTCTGCGCCATCAACTCGATGCCGACCCACGCCGGCAGGCTGCCGTCGGGCAGGTTGAACAGGCCGTCGGGCTTGACCGTGAGGCGGGTGTGGATCTGCTCCTCGTCGAAGCCGAGGATGCGGTCGATCAGAATCATGTCGCCAGCGTGGGGCAGCAGTTCGGCGAGCGGCCAGTCGTTCATGGGGCGTCTCCGATAATCAGGCTGACGTTATTGCCGCCGAAGGCAAACGAGTTGCTCATCAGGTAGCGGGGTGCAATGGACGACAGGCGCTCGCTCGCGGTCACCCACTTCAGCGCCGGCAAGTCGGGGTCGGGCTGGGCATCCCAGACGTGTGGCGGCAAGGCTTGCTGCGGGTTGTCGGCGCTCAGGCTCAGCCAGCAGAACGCCGCTTCGAGGGCGCCGGCCGCGCCGAGGGTGTGGCCGGTCATCGGCTTGGTCGACGAGCAAGCCACGCCGTCGGGGAACAGCGTGGCGACGGCCAGACTTTCCATCGCATCGTTGTGCTGGGTCGCCGTGCCATGCAGGTTCAGGTAGCTGATTTGCGCCGCTTGCAGCTGTGCGCGGCTCAAGGCTTTCTGCATCGCTTGCAGGGCGCCGCGACCGCTCGGTTCCGGCGCGGAAATATGGTGCGCGTCGGAGCTGGCGCCGCTGCCGAGCAGGGCAATGGCCGGGCCGTCGCTGCGCTGCTTGCTCATCAGGAACAGCACCGCCGCTTCGCCGATGTTGATGCCATTGCGGTTGGCCGAGAACGGATTGCAGCGCTCGTCGGACACCGCTTCCAGCGCGCTGAAACCGTTGAGCGTGAGTTTGCACAGGCTGTCGACCCCGCCGCACAGCACCGCGTCGCACAGGCCCAGTTCGAGCAGACGCTGCGCGCTCATCAACGCCCGCGCACTGGACGTGCAGGCGGTGGAAATCACATAGGCCGGGCCGCTGAGTTGCAGCCAGTCGGCGAGAAAATTCGCCGGGGCGCCGAGTTCCTGTTGCCGATAGTCGTACTCGGTCGGGAACTGCTGCTCGCGAAGATAGTGCGCCAGACCGCGGCTGGCCTCGTCGATCCCCGAGGTGCTGGTGCCGAGCACCACGCCGATGCGCGCGCGACCATAGGTCTGGATCGCCCGGTCGATGTCCTCGCGAATCTGCAGCGCGGCTTCCAGCAGCAGTTGATTGTTGCGGCTGCTCTGGTCGGCCAGTTCGGCCGGAATCGCCGCCAGCTCAGCGTGCACCGCCGCCACCGGCAACTCACGTCCGGCCACCCAGCCTGACTCGTGGCGCATGCCCGAGCAGTCACCGGCAAACAGGTTGTGCGCGACCTGGTGCTTGTCGCGGCCCAGTGCGCAGATCACGCCGAGGGCATTGAGGTAGGCAGTCATGGCGTCGGTTCACCGAGGGGAGAAACCCGATAGTGCGGGCCTTGGGGCAGATTCAATTCGAAGCTCAACGGTTGTGCATAACGGATCGCCCAGCGCGGCGCCAGCGTGCGTTGCTCGCCCTGTTGCTGCGCGGCGGGGTAATTGCGCGCCAGTTCGCCGGAGGGGGTCAGGGCGAACAGCAACGCGGCAAACAGCTCCCGGGCTTCCGGATTGGGCGGCAGCAGCCCGTCGGCCTGCCAGTGTCCATCGATCAGCTGCTGACGCGCCTGGGGGATGCCCAGCGGGTCCATCATCGACCAGCGGATGCCGGGACCTTCGCGCTGGATCACCAATAGCCAGTCCTGACGTTGATCGGCTTGCTGGCGCTCGATGTGCAATTGCAGCGGTAACGGCAGCGTCGGGTTGCTCGCGGGCAGCGGGGCCTGGTTGGCGCATCCACTTAGCAGGGTCGTTAGCAACAATACCAGCCACACCACAACCCCTGTGGGGGGGGGGGGGGGGGGGGGGGGGGGGGGGGGGGGGGGCGGCCCCCCCCCCCCCCCCCCCCCCCCCCCCCCCCCCCCCCCCCCCCCCCCCCCCCCCAGC
>NZ_JANLOG010000088.1:0-9092 GCF_025466205.1 Pseudomonas sp. 13B_3.2_Bac1 | reverse complement strand
CTGCGAAAGCAGTTGGGGTTTTTTTTTGCCCGCAGGAAAGTGGTTTGATCACTAATTCAGATGCTAACTGAGTGTTTTTTCCTCGATCTGGCGTGAAAGCCACGCCCGACTGTAGGCAAGAACACGTCTGGCCATGTCAGTCGGGAAATGGATAAAGCCATGGGCGGAAGAGGGCAGCAGATGTACTTCAACCGGCGCAGAATGCTGCCAGCGCTCAGCCAGTTCGAGCGTGTCGTCGCGTAGCGGATCCAGTTCACCGGTGAACATCAGTGCCGGCGGCAACCCGCGGAAGTCGCCGTACAGCGGGGAAAGCGGTGCCTGCCGGCGTTGCTCATCGCTCAATCCCGGTGTCAGCAAGCGCAGCGCCTGGGCCATGCCCGGGCCGTCGAGCACCAAAGTTTCAGCAGTAGCTGCGTGCACGCTCGGAGTACCCGCGAGGTCGTAGACACCGTAAAAAAGCAGCGCACCGCGGACCCGCTGCAGCAAACCGGGTGATGATTTAAGCGCCAACAGCGTTGCGGCGGCCAAGTGCGCGCCCGCCGATTCGCCGACAACGATCACCGGCAGGCCGGTGAACTCTGTGCAGTCGTCGCTCAGCAGCCAGCGAGCGGCGCAGAGGCAGTCCTCCATCAGCCCCTCAACCGGCGTATCGACCGCCAACCGATAGTCGACCGAGACCACGGCGACATTGCAGTCCTTGACCATGGCGATGTTGAGGTCGTCGTTCATCTGTGCATTGCCAATCACCCAACCGCCACCATGGTAATCGAGCACCACGCCTTGAGCGTTTCCTTGCGGGCGGATGATTCGGACGGGCACTGAAGCACCTTGCGAATAAACCACTGTGTTTTGCGCTTGAAGGTCATGCTTGACCGGCTTGTCCGCGCTGACAATCTGACTGGCACGCAGCAGCCCTTGGACCAGACGTGGCGTCAGTCGATTGCGGATGCGAAACCGTGGCAGCCAGGCGAGCTTGCGGTTAAAGCGTTGCATCTGCGCCAGATCACTGTCGCTGAACTCAAGCGTGTTATTGGCCAAATTCCTTCCTCGAGTCAGGGGTTGTTGCGCAGGATCGAAAAATTGCGCCTCTCAAACCGTGGCGATAACTGCGTCGCGTCGGTCTGCCAATGTCTCTGGCACTGCCAGCCACAACAGCATAAACGCCAGGCCGGCAATCACCGCCAGGGTCAGAAACGCCGCGTTGTATCCGGCCTCTTGTAACACAATCCCCGCGACACTACTGCTCAATGCCGCGCCCAGGCCAAACACGGTCGAAAGGGCGCCGAGGCTGATGTTGAAGTGTCCGGTGCCTAGGGTCAGGTCTTTCACTACAACCGGGAACAGCGCGCCGAAGATCCCCGCGCCGATGCCGTCGAGCATCTGTACCGCCACCAGCCAGTAAGGATCCGCGGACAAGGTATAGAGCACGCCGCGCAACGGCAGAATCAGGAAGCCTGCGAGCAGCAGCGGCTTGCGTCCCCACACATCGGCCTTGGCCCCGACCAGCAACGCGACCGGCACCATGACCAGTTGCGCGGCGACGATGCAGGCCGAGGTCAGTGGCGTCGCCATCTGCAGATTGACCTGCGCCAGTTTCTGGCTCACCAGTGGCAGCATCGCCGCGTTCGCCAGGTGGAAGAGGGCACAACAGATGGCGAACATCAGCAACGCCTTGTTGGTCAGCAGCACCGCCAATCCCGAAGGCGCCTTGGCGTGTGTAGCGTCGCTGGGGTCAAGGCCTCGGGCGAGATCATGGTTGATCGCGCTGGCATCGACGAAGCTCACGGCGATCACACTGCATAGCGCCATGACCGCCATCAGATAAAACACCGCCACCGGCCCGAACAGGTAGGAAAAACCACCGGCCAGCAGCGCCGCGCAGGCGTTGCCGGCATGGTTGAAGGTCTCGTTGCGCCCGGTGCGCCGAGTGAACGCTCGTGGGCCGGTGATGCCGAGGGTGATCGCCGAAATGGCCGGGGCGAACACCGACGCCGCGGCGGCGCTCAAGGCTTGAGTAATCGCCACCAGACTGAAGGAGGTGACGAAGGGCAACACCAGACAGCTGCCGGTCACCAGTAACGCGGCAACCGCAATCACCGCCCGCTTACTCCGGGTGTTGTCGACGAGGGCCCCGGCGGGTGTCTGGGTGACAAGCGCGGCGATCCCGGCGAGGGTCATCACCAGCCCGATGCTGGCCGGCTCCCAGTGGTGAACCGCCAACAGGTAAATCGCCAGATATGGCCCTAGCCCGTCGCGCACATCGGCGAGGAAAAAATTGAGGCTGTCCAGCGAGAGCTTGTTGCGACGATCGGAGTGATTATCCACGCTGGCACCTTTGGTATCGAGGTCGCGCGAAAGGGCGCGATCTCCGTCAAACAATGCGGATTTGGTTGCACGCGGCGCCTATGTGGCCACTCGACTCCGATTCGAGTAACCACGCCGCGTACTCATTAGTTGATCCGCGGATGCTGCTGCACCAACTCCTTGCGCTTGGCTTCCAGTTCAGCGATCTCGGCGTCGATGTCTTCGATTTTCTGCTCGATGTTGTCGTGGTGTTCCTTGAGCAGTTCCTTGGCTTCTTCAAGGTCCGACGCGGCCGGTGCGGCACCGCGCAGCGGTTTGTTGGCGGTTTCCTTCATGGTCACGCCGGTGATCAGGCCGACCACAGCAATCACCATCAGGTAGTAAGCCGGCATGTACAGATTGTTGGTGCTTTCCACCAGCCAGGCCACGGCGGTCGGCGTCAGGCCGGCAATCAGTACCGAGACGTTGAACGCGGCGGCCAGAGCACTGTAGCGGATGTGCGTGGGGAACATTGCCGGCAGGGTCGAGGCCATGACGCCGATGAAGAAGTTCAGCAACACCGCGAGGATCAGCAAGCCGGAAAAGATCAGGCCGATCTTGCCGCTGTTGATCAGCATGAACGCCGGAATCGCCAGCAGGAACAGACCGATGCTGCCAACCACAATGAAGGGTTTGCGGCCGATCTTGTCGCTGATAAAACCAATCGCCGGCTGCACGAATAGCATGCCGACCATGATCGCGATGATGATCAGCACGCCACGGTTTTCGCTGTAGTGCAGGTTGTGCGACAGATAGCTCGGCATGTAGGTCAGCAGCATGTAATAGGTGACGTTGGTCACCGCCACCACACCGATACAGGTCATCAGGCTGCGCCAGTGTTTGGTCGCAACTTCCTTGAACGAAACTTTCGGGCCGCCCGCCAGGCCTTCGCGATCACCTTCCTCGAGCTTCTCGACATGCTGTTGAAACGCCGGTGTCTCTTCCAGTGCATGACGCAGATAGAGGCCGATCATGCCCAGTGGCAGCGCAAGGAAGAACGGCAGGCGCCAGCCCCATTCAAGGAATTTCTCTTCGCCGATAATCGTCGAAATCAGCACCACCACACCGGCGCCGAGGACGAAACCGGCAATCGAGCCGAAGTCCAGCCAACTGCCGAGGAAGCCGCGTTTACGGTCGGGCGCGTATTCGGCGACGAAGATCGACGCGCCGGTGTATTCGCCGCCGACCGAGAAACCCTGGGCCATTTTCGCCAGTAACAACAAGATCGGCGCCCAGATGCCAATCGATTCATAGGACGGAATCAGGCCGATGGCGAAGGTGCTCAGCGACATGATCACAATGGTCGCGGCGAGGACTTTCTGGCGTCCGTACTTGTCGCCCAGGGCGCCGAAGAACAAACCACCCAATGGACGGATCAGAAACGGCACCGAGAATGTTGCCAAGGCAGCAATCATTTGCACGCCAGGATCGGCGCCGGGGAAGAAGATCTTGCCCAGCGCGTAGGCGACGAAGCCGTACACGCCGAAGTCAAACCATTCCATGGCGTTGCCCAGTGCGGCGGCGGTGATCGCCTTGCGCATCTTGGCGTCGTCGACAATGGTGATGTCTTTCAATCCGATGGGATTGACGGTGTTTTTCCTTGATTTCATGCGGGTCACTCATAGCTGATCGGATTCGATGCCATTGTTTTGCTGGCATAGGCTCTTTCCGTCAGATACAAGAAGACACGAAAAAATTCACTGCTCAGGGCATTTTTGTCGCTCGCCTGTGCCGATGCCCGGCGCAACGCGGCCGCCCACACGGCGGCGATTACGCAAAAGCACAAGACGTCAGGCTGAAAACCCGGATAATGGCCGCCAATTCGTTTCTGCTCTCTGGTAAACCCGCATGGAAATCAAGGTCAACTTTCTCGACAACCTTCGACTTGAAGCCAAGTTCGACGACTTCACGGTGATCGCTGATCAGCCCATTCGCTACAAGGGTGATGGCTCGGCACCGGGGCCGTTCGACTACTTCCTGGCGTCGTCGGCCTTGTGCGCGGCTTACTTCGTGAAGCTGTACTGCGAAACCCGCAACATCCCGACCGACAATATTCGCCTGTCGCAAAACAACATCGTCGACCCGGAAAACCGCTACAACCAGATCTTCAAGATCCAGGTCGAACTGCCGGCGGACATTTCCGAGAAGGATCGTCTGGGCATCCTGCGTTCGATTGATCGCTGCACGGTGAAGAAGGTTGTGCAGACCGGCCCCGAGTTCGTGATCGAAGAAGTCGAGAACCTCGACGCCGATGCGCAAGCGCTGCTGATGCCGCACTCGACCTCTGAAGCGGGTACCTACATCGCCGGTAAAGATCTGCCACTGGAGCAGACCATCGCCAACATGTCGGGGATTCTCGCCAATCTGGGGATGAAGATCGAAATCGCCTCGTGGCGCAACATCGTGCCCAACGTCTGGTCTCTGCACATCCGCGATGCGCATTCGCCGATGTGTTTCACCAACGGCAAGGGCGCGACCAAAGAGGGCGCACTGGCCTCGGCACTGGGCGAGTTCATCGAGCGCCTGAATTGCAACTTCTTCTACAACGACCAGTTCTGGGGCGAGGACATCGCCACCGCCGAGTTCGTGCATTACCCGAACGAGCGCTGGTTCAAGCCCGGCCCGAAAGATGAACTGCCGGCAGAGATTCTCGACCAATACTGCCTCGACATTTACAACCGCGACGGCGAGCTCAAGGGCTCGCACCTGTTCGACACCAACTCCGGCAACACCCAGCGCGGTATCTGCTCACTGCCGTTCGTGCGCCAGTCGGATGGTGAAGTGGTGTACTTCCCGTCCAACCTGATCGAAAACCTGTTCCTGAGCAACGGCATGAGCGCTGGCAACACCTTGGCTGAAGCGCAGGTGCAGTGTCTGTCGGAGATCTTCGAGCGCGCGGTCAAGCGCGAAATTCTCGAAGGCGAAATGGCTTTGCCCGACGTGCCGCAGGAAGTGCTGGAGAAGTACCCAAGCATTCTCGCCGGGATCAAGGGGCTGGAAGAGCAGGGCTTCCCGGTGCTGGTCAAGGACGCGTCGCTGGGCGGTGAATTCCCGGTGATGTGCGTGACCCTGATGAACCCGCGCACCGGCGGCGTGTTCGCCTCGTTTGGCGCGCATCCAAGCCTGGAAGTGGCGCTGGAACGCAGCCTGACCGAACTGCTGCAGGGCCGCAGCTTCGAAGGCTTGAACGATCTGCCGCAGCCGACTTTCTCGGGCCAGGCAGTGACCGAACCGAACAACTTCGTCGAACACTTCATCGATTCCAGCGGTGTGGTGTCATGGCGCTTCTTCAGCGCCAAGTCTGACTTCGAATTCGTCGAATGGGACTTCTCAGGTCAAGGCGAAAACTCCAACGCCGAAGAAGCCGCAACCCTGTTCGGCATCCTTGAAGACATGGGCAAAGAAGCCTACATGGCGGTCTACGACGACCTCGGCGCCAATGCCTGCCGGATCCTGGTGCCGGACTATTCGGAAATCTATCCGGTGGACGACCTGATCTGGGACAACACCAACAAGGCCCTGCAATTCCGCGCCGACATCCTCAACCTGCACAGTCTGAGCAAGGTCGGCCTGCGCAACCTCGCTCAAGGCCTGGAAAATAGCGAGCTGGATGATTACACCGACATCACCACGCTGATCGGCATCGAGTTCGACGACAACACGCCGTGGGGCAAGCTGACCATTCTGGAACTGCGCCTGCTGATCTACCTCGCCCTGCAGAAATTCGAGCAAGCCAAGGATCTGGTCGAAGCCTTCCTGCAGTACAACGACAACACCGTCGAGCGCGGCTTGTTTTATCAAGCGGTAAACGTGTGTCTGGAAATGGAGCTGGACGAAGACCTGGAACTGGCCGACTACGAGGCCAACTTCCGCCGCATGTTCGGCGACGAGCGCATGGACGCGGCGATTGGTTCGGTCAACGGCAGTGTGCGTTTCTACGGCCTGACGCCGACCAGCATGAAGCTCGAAGGGCTGGATCGTCACCTGCGTCTGATCGACAGCTATAAGAAGCTGCACGCGGCGCGGGCTAATGCGGCGGCGTTGAATCGCTGATAGCACACGATCACTTTTGCTGAGTAAACCTGTAGTGAGGGGATTTATCCCCGATGGCGCGCGAAGCGGGCCCGGCTTCTTCAACCGAGCAAGAAGCGGCCTGCTGCGCAGTCCATCGGGGATAAATCCCCTCGCCACGGGTGAGTGTTCTGGGGACATGGAGATACAAGGATGGAAGAGAAGGTCGTGAAGTCGAAGCTGGTCAACTTTCTGGTGGCTGACGTCGAGGTGGATTACGAAGGTGTCGGCGATTTCTACGATGTTGCCGGCAGTGGCAATGTCAGCGCGTTGGCCGGTGTGCTGGAGGGGGTCAAAGAGGTGTACGGCGGGCTGTGGGTCGGCGGCAAAATGACCCTGACCAATACCGCTGTGTACCTGAATGCCAACGCCATGAACCGCATGGTTCAGGACGGCACACTGGACATCAGAGTGCCGCTGGGGATGATCCGCAAGGTCACGCTTGAAGGTGGCTTCATCACCAAAATCGTCTGCCTGGATACGGATGCTGGCAGCATTCTGTTCCGTTGTTATGGGGCGAAGGACATCGTTGCACTGATCGAAAAGTCGATCCAGCCACGGGTTTCGACGGCGGTGCTCAAGCGAGGAGCCTGATTCGATCGTCAGGCCGTTCGCCAATCTCACCTGCAGCGAAAAAACTGTGCGAGCCAGCCGCTAATTCTGAGTTCACTGCACAACCCCATGTGGGAGCGAGCCTGCTCGCGAAGAGGGCGTGTCAGTCGCTATCGCCTTGGCTGACAGATCGCATTTGCGAGCAGGCTCGCTCCCACGTTGGGTCTCTGGCCGCCGCCAATTCTGAGTCCACCCAATAACCCTGTAGGAGCTGGCTTGCCAGCGATGGGGCCGTGTCAGCCAACATCATTATCGGCGCTCTCAGCGTTTGCACTGCGCCTGCACCACCTGGCAGGTGTTCGGCGTACCTCCGGAGCGGCTCGCATAACGCATGCAGTTATTCAGCGATTTCTTGCGCGCCATACTCAAGGTATCGCCCCAGGCTAACCCGCCTTCGCCGGAGGTGGGTACGGCTTTGGCGTAGCAGTTCGAACCGTTGGTGGCGTAGCGCTTGCTTGAACATCCTGCGGTCAGCGCCAGGGTGGTGGCGAGCAAGGTGAGCAGCAGCCATGAGGTGCATCGGCGTACGTTTGTTGCAGTCATCACGGTTCCCCGTTGGGTCAGGCGCATTGATTGCCTGTCTGTCAGGCGTTGGGCATTATCCAGCAATCGACATAAGGAAGCGTCCCCAATGCGAGCACCCACCCTACACCTGATGTGCGGCAAGATCGCCTCGGGCAAATCCACACTGGCCCAATCACTGGCTAAGCAGCACGGCGCGCTTGTGCTCAGTGAAGATCAGTGGCTGTCGCGGCTGTATCCGGAGCAGATCAAATCCGTGGCGGATTACATTCGATGTGCGCGGCAGATTCGCGGGGTGCTGGGGCCGTTGGTGATCGATGTGCTGACAGCCGGGGTTAATGTGGTGCTGGATTTTCCGGCCAATACCGTGGCGGATCGGCAGTGGCTGCGAGGGCTGGCGGACAGTGCGCGAGTGCCGCACTGCCTGCATTACCTCGAAGTGGATGACGCCACCTGCCGGGCTCGGCTGCATGCACGCAATGCGCTGGCGGAGCATGAGTTTGCCGCTTCGGATGCAGAGTTTGATTTGATCTCCAGCTACTTTCAGGTGCCGGAATCGGGCGAGGAGCTTGAGATCGTCATGCACCGAAATCGCTAGCAGGCTAGCTCCCACTTTGGATCTCTGGCAGCCGCCAACCCTGAGCTCATCGCAAAAAACTGTGGGAGCTGGCTTGCCAGCGATAGGGCCGTGTCAGTCGCCATCACTTTGGACTACGACACTGTGGCCAGGACGCAGGTTGTTCACGGCCAGCTCGTTGGCGACCCGGTAACCGCTGGTACCGACGTCATCAGCCAGAACCCCGGCGTTGCGGATGGCTTGTTCGATCGTGTCGATACTCAGATAGGTCGCATCCAGCCGGGTCGCGAGTGATCTGGCGATCGTGGTCTTTCCGGTTCCCGGCAGGCCACTGAAGACAATTAGCATTGGCAGTCCTTGGTCACAGTGGCCCATGTCGCGTGCAGAAGTGGATGAAGAACTCGACTTACAAAGCCCACATCCGGACCAGTGCAAATTTCAGATCCACACTGACGCATGTCTGGCCATCCACCCATTCATCTTCGCGAAGGCGCCGTCCGGTATTGGTTTCGCGCTCGCCTTTGGCGATAACCAGGACGAACAAGCGGGTCGGACATTCGAAAGAGCGCAACCGGTCAACATCGGCCCGCACCGACCAATCGCCTTCCAGGCACTTGGCCTGCGAGACATCGCCCAGACATTTGATTTCGGCGACCATCCTTGCCGCGCCGTTGTCGTCCAATGAGTACAGGTCCGCCTTGCGTCGGTCGCCTATCGGCAGATCCGTCCAGATCTCGACCTCATCTTCGAACCAGGCTTGCAGACTGATCTGGGCCTGAATCCAATGCTCGCGGCAACTGTTGAGTTGCAGCACTTGCTCAAGATTTTTTTCCATCCCGCGAAAGGCGCGCTCAAACAAACCGAGCCATTGAGTGGTGTCCATTTCACATTTCCTGTGTCAGTCCATTTGGGGGGAGGGATTATGGACGGAATCTCCTTCAAGCGAAAACTCCACATTCATCACCGA
>NZ_JANLOG010000031.1:0-9288 GCF_025466205.1 Pseudomonas sp. 13B_3.2_Bac1 | reverse complement strand
TCCTTACAACGACGACAGTGGCAATCACAGCGGGAAACGTCAGATTTACGGAGGGAGAGCCCGTGTCAGACGTGCGCTATACATGTCGTGCTGGGTCGTTATCCGCCATCAAGCCGACTTCAAGGCCCGCTATAAATCCCTAAGAGAACGAGGCAAGAGCGCGAAAGTCGCGCTCATCGCCTGCATGCGAATACTGCTGATCAGATTGAATGCCATGCTGCGAGACGGCACAGAGTGGCGGTGACGAACGGTGGCAGTAAGACAGTTGCTCCCACATTGGAATGCATTTCAAGGGTGGGAGCGGGCTTGCTCGCGAAGGGGCCAGAACCGACGCCATGAATTTCAGCTTGTGCAACATCTGGTAACTCCTTGCTCAAGTGTTCGATTGAGCTGGTAAATGTGAGTCTTTATCATTTGGCCCACATTTTCCGACCGAGAGACCACTCCCATGTTGGCACCCAAGCGTCTTCTGACCGCACTGGCCCTGACCCTGATCGGCAGCGCCACCGCCCAGGCCGCCGACGAGGTGGTGGTCTACTCCTCGCGTATCGATGAGCTGATCAAACCGGTGTTCGACGCCTATACCGCGAAAACCGGGGTGAAGATCAAGTTCATCACCGACAAGGAAGCGCCGCTGATGCAGCGCATCAAGGCCGAAGGCGAGAACGCCACCGCCGACCTGCTGCTCACCGTCGACGCCGGCAACCTCTGGCAGGCCGAGCAGATGGGCATCCTGCAGCCGTTCACCTCGAAAACCATCGACAGCAACATTCCTGCGCAATACCGCTCCTCCATTCACGCCTGGACCGGTCTGAGCCTGCGCGCGCGGACCATCGCCTATTCCACCGAACGGGTGAAACCGGGCGAGTTGACCACCTACGAAGCGCTGGCCGACAAGAATTGGGAAGGGCGCCTGTGCCTGCGCACGGCGAAGAAGGTCTACAACCAGTCGCTGACCGCTACCATGATCGAAGTGCACGGCGCCGAGAAGACCGAAAAGATCCTCAAGGGCTGGGTCAACAACCTGTCCACCGATGTGTTCTCCGACGACGTGGCAGTGCTGGAGGCGATCAATGCCGGCCAGTGCGACGTCGGCATCGTCAACACCTACTACTACGGGCGTTTGCACAAGCAGAAACCGGACCTGCCGGTGAAACTGTTCTGGCCGAATCAGGCCGACCGCGGCGTACACGTGAACCTGTCGGGCATCGGCCTGACCAAGCATGCGCCGCACCCGGAAGCAGCCAAGGCGCTGGTCGAGTGGATGACCACGCCTGAGGCGCAAAAGATCTTCGCCGACGTGAACCAGGAATTCCCGGCCAACCCGGCGGTGAAACCTTCGGAGGAAGTGGCGGCGTGGGGCCAGTTCGTCGCTGATACCTTGCCGGTGGAAGTGGCGGGCAAGCGTCAGGCGGAAGCGATCCGCATGATGGATCGCGCGGGCTGGAACTGAGTATTTGCCGGTCGCTGTGTTCGCTCAAGATCGCTGCCCTCACCCCAGCCCTCTCCCGGGGGGAGAGGGAGCCGATCTCCATGGCTTTCAAGACCGGAGCTCGGCTCGATGTATCAGGTCGGCGTAAATCGAAAGATCACCACGTTCAGTCCCCTCTCCCTCCGGGAGAGGGTTAGGGTGAGGGCAGCAATCTCGAGCTGAAACACCTGAATCAGAACCACCAACCACCCCTCAGAGTCCCAAAAGTGGCCCACCCCGCCCAACGCCGCTGGTATCCCATCGTCCTCGCCATTGCCGCGCTGGTGCTGCTACCCCTGAGTGTTCTGCTGCTGTCGTGGCAGACCATCGATCAGCAAATCTGGTCGCACCTGTGGGAAACCCAGATGCCGCGCCTGCTGGGCAACACGTTGATGCTGGTGCTTGGCGTCGGTGTCGGCGTGACGCTGCTCGGTGTCAGTCTGGCGTGGCTCACCAGCCTCTGCGAATTCCCCGGACGGCGCTGGTTCGACTGGGCGTTGATGCTGCCGTTCGCCATCCCCGCCTACGTGCTGGCGTTCGTCTTCGTTGGCCTGCTGGATTTCGCCGGCCCGGTGCAAACGCTGCTGCGTGAGTGGTTCGGCAGCGGCTTGCGCCTGCCACGGGTACGCTCCACCGGCGGGGTGATCGTGGTGCTGGTGCTGGTGTTTTATCCCTACGTTTACCTGCTGGCGCGCACCGCTTTCCTCGCGCAGGGCAAAGGCCTGATGGAAGCAGCGCGGGTACTCGGTCAGTCGCCCTGGCAGGCGTTCTGGCGGGTGGCGTTGCCGATGGCGCGGCCGGCGATTGGCGCCGGTGTCGCACTGGCGCTGATGGAGACGTTGGCGGATTTCGGCGCGGTGTCGGTGTTCAACTTCGACACCTTCACCACCGCCATCTACAAGACCTGGTACGGCTTCTTCAGCCTGCCAAGCGCGGCGCAACTGGCCAGTCTGTTGCTGCTGGTGGTGATGCTGGTGCTCTACGGCGAGCGGCGCGCGCGCGGCGCCAACCGGGCGAGCAACGAGCGACCACGAGTCAAGGCGCTGTATCAGTTGCGCGGACCCAAAGCGTTCGCGGCGACCGGTTGGTGCCTGGTGGTGTTTGCCTGCGCGTTCGTGATTCCGCTGCTGCAACTGCTGGTGTGGTTCTGGCAGCGCGGGCGCTTCGATCTGGATGAGCGTTACGCCGGGCTGATCCTGCACACCCTGTATCTGGGCGCTATGGCGGCGTTGATCACCGTCAGCGTCGCGCTGTTGCTGGCGTTTGCCCGACGTCTGGCGCCGACCCGAGCGATCCGTTCCGGAGTCAGTCTGGCCAATCTCGGTTATGCGCTGCCAGGTTCGGTGCTGGCGGTGTCGATCATGCTGGCGTTCAGTTATCTCGACCGCGCATTGGTGATTCCGCTGTCGGGCTGGCTCGGCGGCGCCGGCAAGCCGCTGCTGCTGGGCAGTCTGGCGGCGTTGCTGATGGCCTATCTGGTGCGCTTTATCGCGGTGGCCTACGGGCCACTGGAAAACAGTCTGGCGCGTATACGGCCTTCATTGCCCGAAGCGGCACGTAGTCTGGGTGTCAGTGGGCCGCGACTGTTTTTCAAAGTGTATCTTCCGTTGTTGCTGCCCGGCACGCTGAGTGCAGCGTTGCTGGTGTTTGTCGATGTGCTCAAGGAAATGCCCGCCACCCTGCTGATGCGCCCGTTTGGCTGGGACACGCTGGCCGTGCGGATCTTTGAAATGACCAGCGAGGGCGAGTGGGCGCGTGCATCGCTGCCGGCGCTGACCCTGGTGTTAGTTGGTTTATTGCCGGTCATCGGCCTGATCCGCCGCTCGGCGCACCGAAACACTTAGTAGTGAGTCCTGAATCATGCGGCTACAATGCGCGGCATTCGGTGCGGTTCGTCTGATAGACCCGTTCGCTGAAATCGGCTGAAAGCCTTCTATTTCGTGGCTTTCACCCCGTACAGCGGCTGTCCGCACCTTCGCCACGCCCGGAAGGAGAAACCCATGGGACAGCGTACGCCTCTGTATGACCTGCATCTTGCCCTCGGCGCGAAGATGGTCGATTTTGGCGGTTGGGACATGCCACTGCATTACGGCTCGCAGGTCGAGGAACACCACGAGGTGCGCCGCGATTGCGGGGTGTTCGATGTTTCCCATATGACCGTGATCGACGTTGATGGCCCTCAGGCCAAGGCCTGGCTGCAGCATTTGCTGGCCAATGACGTCGAACGCCTGCACCGCCCCGGCCGTGCGCTCTACAGCACCATGCTCAACGAGCGTGGCGGCATCGTCGACGACATGATTGTCTATCGCCTCGAAGACCGTTATCGCCTGGTGTTCAACGCCTCCACCCGCGACCAGGATCTGGCGTGGATGCAGGCGCATGTCGCCGGTTACGAGGTGCAACTGCACGAGCGCCAGGAACTGGCGATGCTCGCCATTCAAGGCCCACAGGCCCGGCACAAGATTGCCGAACTGGTGACCCAGTCCCGCGCCGCACTGATCCAGCACCTCAAACCGTTCGAAGCCGAAGTCGATGGCGACTGGTTCATTGCGCGCACCGGTTACACCGGTGAAGACGGGCTGGAAATCGCCTTGCCGGCCGAGCAGGCACCAGGCTTCTTCAACGATCTGGTCGGCGCCGGCATTTCTCCCATCGGTCTCGGTGCCCGCGATACGCTGCGGGTCGAGGCCGGGATGAACCTCTACGGTCAGGACATTCATCAAGATGTCTCGCCGCTGGCGTCCAATATGGCCTGGAGCATTGCCTGGGAACCGGCCTCGCGGCAGTTCATCGGCCGTGCTGCGCTGGAAGCGGAAAAAGCTGCCGGTGTTGCGCACAAACTGGTGGGGCTGGTGCTTGAGGAGCGGGGTGTTTTGCGCGCCCATCAAGTGGTTCGTATCGCCGATGTTGGCGAAGGAGAGATCACCAGTGGTAGTTTCTCTCCTACGCTAAGCAAATCGATTGCCCTGGCGCGTGTACCGATGGCCACAGCCGACCGCGCCGAAGTGGAAATCCGTGGCAAGTGGTATCCGGTTCGAGTGGTCAAACCGACCTTCGTGCGCCATGGCAAAACCTTGATCTAACCTTTTCCGGCGGGCCTGACCGCTGACAATTTCTTGAGGACACCGAGCATGAGCAATATCCCCGCTGAACTGCGTTTTGCCGAAAGTCATGAGTGGGCGCGTCTGGAAGCCGACGGCACCGTTACCGTGGGCATCAGCGATCACGCGCAGGAAGCGCTGGGCGATGTGGTGTTCGTTGAACTGGCCGAAGTCGGCAAGGTGTTTGCGGCCGGTGATGCAGCTGGTGTTGTCGAGTCGGTGAAGGCCGCGTCCGACATCTACTCCCCGGTCGGCGGTGAAGTGATCGCGGTCAACGAAGCGCTGGCTGACTCGCCGGAAGAACTGAATAACGATCCGTACGCTGCATGGATCTTCAAGCTCAAGCCAAGCGACAAGGCCGAGCTGGACAAGCTGCTGGACGCTGCTGCCTACAAGGCTGCCATCGGCGAATAAGCAGACTGTAATACTGCAAAAGCCCCGATCTCTCGGGGCTTTTTTGTGGGCGTCGATCAGGCGTCGCGCAATACCGCTTTCACTGCCGCCACCGAACGCTCGACGTCGTCCTTGGTCATGCTGGTGAACATCGGCAACGACACAATCAGTCGCCCGACTCGTTCGGCTACCGGCAACATGGCTTCCTTGAACCCGCGCTCGCGGTACAGGCTCAGCAAGTGGATCGGCGGGTAGTGATAGCCGATGCCGATGCCGCGTGCCTGCATCTGTTCCATGAACGTGGCGCGGGCCGGCAAGCCGTCCTTGCGTTCCGGCAGGACCAGCTGGAACAGGTGCCAGTTGCTCTGGGTGAAATCCGCTGGCGGCAGTTGCGCGCCATAGGTCGCTTCAAAGTCATCGCCAAAACATTTGAAGTAGTGCCGGGCCAGTTCCTGACGATGGGCGGTCAGCGCCTCGATATGGGCGAATTGACCCAGGCCGATGGTGGCGGCGATGTCGGTCATGTTGAACTTGCCGCCGAGCACGTCGACGTCCAGACCGTCGAAGCCGTTGCGGGTCACGCCCTGCAGGCGGTACTTCTCCGCCAGCCGTGCTTCTTCCGGGGTGTTCAGCACCAGACAGCCGCCTTCGGAGCAGGTGACGTTCTTGTTCGCCTGGAAACTGAACGAGACGAAATCGCCGGTGGCGCCGATGCGTTGACCGTTCCAGCTCGAACCCAGGGCCTGAGCGGCGTCTTCGACAATGCGCAAGTTGTGTTTGCGGGCGATGGCGTACAAGCGTTCCATGTCCACCGGCAGGCCGGCGAGGTACACCGGAATCACCGCTTTGGTGCGCGGGGTGATGGCCGCTTCCAACTGGTCCAGATCGATGTTGCGGGTCACCGGATCGATGTCGGCAAACACTGGTGTGGCGCCGACTTCGAGGATCACGTTGGCGGTGGCGACCCAGGAAATCGGTGTGGTGATCACTTCGTCACCCGGGCCGATGCCGGCGATGCGCAAGGCGATTTCCATGGTGCAGGTGCCGGAGTTGAAGGTGCGCACCGGGCGCCCGCCGAAGTATTCCGACAGTTGTGCTTCAAAGGCCTGGACCTTCGGCCCGCTGGTGATCCAGCCGGAGCGCAGCACATCGCCGACGGCGGCAATCGTGGCTTCATCAATGACAGGTTTGGAAAACGGCAGGAACGGCAGTTGGCTCATGAGGATTCGATCATCCGAAAGTTGGACGCCTGATGCAGGCGCTACAGCATGCCCCGGAACCCCCTCTGCCGCCAAGCCGTGCGCGTCGGTATCGGCTGCTATGCTGGTTTGACCGTGTTGCATTGACGCCGAGCGCCAGCCAAGAGAGAGCCCGTCATGTCCCAGTTGCCATCCTTGAGCCAGTTACGCGACCCCGAAGCCTTCCTGCGCCGCCATTTGGGGCCCGACGCCACCGAACAACAGGCGATGCTCGACAGCCTCGGCCTCGGCAGCCGGGTCGAACTGATCGAGCAGACGGTGCCGCCGGGCATTCGTCTGAATCGGGCGCTGGATTTGCCGCCGGCCCTCGACGAACAGGCGGCGCTGGCCAAACTGCGCGGGTATGCCGAGCAGAACCAGGTCTGGACCAGCCTGATCGGCATGGGTTACCACGGCACGCTGACGCCAACCGTCATCTTGCGCAACGTGCTGGAAAATCCCGGCTGGTACACCGCGTACACCCCGTATCAACCGGAGATCGCCCAGGGCCGTCTCGAAGCGTTGTTGAATTTTCAGCAACTGACCATCGACCTCACCGGGCTTGAACTGGCCAACGCCTCATTGCTCGACGAGGCTACGGCTGCTGCGGAAGCCATGGCCCTGGCCAAGCGTGTGGCGAAGTCGAAGAGCAATCTGTTTTTCGTCGATGAAAATTGTCATCCACAGACCATTTCCGTGGTGCAGACCCGCGCCGAAGGCTTCGGCTTTGAACTGATCATCGACGCTGTGGATAACCTCAGCCAGCATCAGGTGTTCGGCGCGTTGCTGCAGTATCCCGACACCCACGGCGAGATCCGTGATCTGCGCCCGGTCATTGATCAGCTGCACGCTCAGCAGGCGTTGGCCTGCGTCGCCACCGATCTGCTGAGCCTGTTGCTGTTGACGCCGCCGGGTGAACTGGGCGCGGATGTGGTGTTCGGTTCGTCCCAGCGCTTTGGCGTACCGATGGGCTACGGCGGCCCGCATGCGGCGTTTTTTGCCAGCCGCGAAGAGTACAAACGGGCGATTCCGGGGCGGATCATCGGCGTGTCGAAAGACGCCCGAGGCAATGTGGCGTTGCGCATGGCCCTGCAAACCCGTGAGCAGCATATTCGCCGCGAGAAGGCCAATTCGAACATCTGCACCGCGCAGGTGCTGCTGGCCAACATCGCCAGTTGCTACGCGGTGTATCACGGGCCGCAAGGCTTGAAGCGCATCGCCCAGCGTGTGCACCGCTTGACCTGCATTCTGGCTGCGGGCCTTGAGCGCCATGGCATCCAGCGGGTCAACGGGCAGTTTTTCGACACCCTCACGCTGGAGGTGGGCGGCGCGCAGACCGCGATCATCGACAGCGCCAGGGCCGCGCAGATCAACCTGCGGATTCTCGGCCGTGGCCGAGTGGGGTTGAGCCTCGACGAGACTTGCGATGCAAACACGGTGGCCAAACTGTTTGATGTGCTGCTGGGTGCCGATCATGGGTTGAACGTCGACGAAATTGACGCAGAAGAGCTGGTTTCCGGGATTCCCGAGCACCTGCAACGCAACACGCCTTACCTGCGCCATCCGGTGTTCAATGCGCATCACAGCGAGACCGAGATGCTGCGCTACCTCAAGCAACTGGAGAACAAGGATCTGGCGCTCAACCAGTCGATGATCCCGTTGGGCTCCTGCACCATGAAACTCAACGCCACCAGCGAGATGATCCCGATCACCTGGCCGCAGTTCGCCAACCTGCACCCGTTTGCGCCTCGGGAGCAGGCGGTCGGTTACACCTTGATGATCGAAGAACTGCAGCGCTGGTTGTGCGCGATCACCGGGTTCGATGCGATCTGCATGCAGCCCAACTCCGGAGCCCAGGGCGAATACGCCGGGCTGTTGGCGATTCGCAAATATCACGAGAGCCGGCAGCAGGGCGCGCGGGACATTTGCCTGATTCCTTCTTCGGCCCACGGCACCAACCCGGCCTCGGCGCAGATGGCCGGAATGCGCGTGGTGATCGTCGAGTGCGACGAGGCCGGCAACGTCGATCTGGACGACCTGAAAACCAAGGCTGCCGCGGCGGGGGACAAGTTGTCGTGTCTGATGGCGACCTATCCGTCGACCCATGGTGTGTACGAGGAAGGCATCAGCGAGATCTGCGAAGTTATCCACCAGCACGGCGGGCAGGTGTACATGGACGGCGCCAATCTCAATGCGCAGGTCGGGCTGGCGCGGCCGGCGGACATTGGCGCCGATGTGTCGCACATGAACCTGCACAAGACTTTCTGCATCCCCCACGGCGGTGGCGGGCCGGGCATGGGGCCGATCGGCATTCGCGCGCATCTGGCGCCGTTCGTTGCCAATCACCCGGTGGTGCCGATTGACGGCCCGTTGCCACAGAACGGCGCAGTCAGCGCGGCGCCGTGGGGCAGTGCGAGCATTTTGCCGATCAGCTGGATGTACATCGCGATGATGGGGCCGCAACTGGCGGATGCCAGCGAGGTGGCGATCCTCGCGGCAAATTATCTGGCGCAGCATTTATCCGGCGCATTTCCGGTGCTGTACACCGGACGCAACGGGCGGGTGGCCCATGAGTGTATTCTCGATCTGCGGCCGTTGAAGGCGCAGACCGGGATCAGCGAAGAGGACGTCGCCAAGCGCCTGATGGACTATGGCTTCCATGCGCCGACCATGTCCTTCCCGGTGCCAGGGACGTTGATGGTCGAGCCGACCGAGAGCGAGTCCAAGGCTGAACTCGATCGGTTCATCGGCGCGATGCTGAGCATCCGCACGGAAATCACCGAAGTGCAGAACGGCAACTGGCCGGCGGAGGACAACCCGCTCAAGCGCGCGCCGCATACCTTGGCGGATGTTACCGGAGTGTGGGAGCGGCCTTACAGCATCGAGCAGGGGATCACCCCGGATGCGCATACCAAGGCGCACAAGTATTGGCCGGCGGTGAATCGGGTCGATAACGTTTATGGGGATCGCAATCTGTTTTGTGCCTGCGTCCCCGTGGACGATTACCGCTGATCCTCAGGAAACACACAGACCCATTGTGGGTGCGGGGGGGGGGGGGGGGGGGGGGGGGGGGGGGGGGGGGGTG
>NZ_JANLOG010000092.1:0-9307 GCF_025466205.1 Pseudomonas sp. 13B_3.2_Bac1 | reverse complement strand
GACCTACCCCGCACCCATTTTTTGAAAGGCTGCCAAATTGGGGGGGGGGGGTGCCCCGCGAAGGCGTCAATTCAGACGCCGCCGACCTTAAGGGGAGACATGGTACGGATTGCGCGGATCATGATTCCAGTCCAGAAACGGCTTGCCGGTTTCCATCGGCACCATCTCGATACAGTCCGCCACCGGGCAGGTGATCTGGCACAGATTGCAGCCGACGCACTCATCATCGATCACTTCATATTTATGCGTGCCGTCAGCCAGCTTGAGGCTGCTGATCGCCTGGTGTGAAGTGTCTTCGCAAGCAATGTGGCAGCGCCCGCAACCGATGCACGCGTCCTGGTCGATCTTCGCGATCACCTGATAGTTGATGTCGAGGTACTTCCAGTCCGTGGTATTGCCCACCGCGCGCCCGGAGAACTCGGCGATGTTGGCGTAGCCTTGGCTGTCCATCCAGCGCGACAGCCCGTCCTTCATCTCCTCGACAATCCGGAAGCCATGCAGCATCGCTGCCGTGCACACCTGCACCGCGCCGCTGCCCAGCGCCATGAATTCCGCCGCATCACGCCAACTGCCGATGCCGCCGATGCCGCAGATCGGCAGGCCTTGGGTCTGCGGATCACGAGCGATCTCGGCGACCATGTTCAGTGCAATCGGCTTGACCGCCGAACCGCAATAACCGCCGTGGGTGCTTTTGCTGCCGACGGTGGGCAGGGCGACCATGTGTTCCAGATCGACGCTGGTGATCGAGTTGATGGTGTTGATCAGCGACACCGCATCGGCGCCACCGCGATGCGCAGCGCGGGCAGCGACGCGGATGTCGGTGATGTTCGGCGTCAGCTTGACGATCACCGGCAGCGAGCAATAGGTCTTGCACCAGCGGGTGACCTGCTCGACGTATTCCGGCACCTGACCGACCGCCGCGCCCATGCCGCGCTCGGGCATGCCGTGCGGGCAACCGAAATTCAGCTCGATGCCATCGGCGCCGGTGGCTTCCACCAGCGGCAGGATGTGTTTCCACGATTCCTCGACACACGGCACCATCAGCGAGACGATCAGCGCGCGATCCGGCCAGTCTTTCTTGACCTGAGTGATCTCGCGCAGGTTGATTTCCAGCGAGCGGTCGGTGATCAGTTCGATGTTGTTGATCCCCAGCACTTCGCGGTTGTTGCCGTAGTGTGCCGAGTAGCGCGACGAGACGTTGACCGCTGCCGGGTCCTCGCCGAGGGTTTTCCAGACCACGCCACCCCAGCCGGCCTCGAAGGCACGGACCACGTTGTAAGCCTTGTCAGTCGGCGGCGCCGAGGCAAGCCAGAACGGGTTGGGGGCTTTGATGCCGGCGAAGACTATCGAGAGATCGGCCATTTACGCAGCCTCCACGTTGAGCATCAGTTGCGCGTTGATCGCCTCGGCGGCGAGTTTGCCATGCTGTACGGCTTGCACGGTGAGGTCCTGATCGAGGCTGGTGCAGTCACCGCCGGCATACACGCCGGGAATGCTCGTGCGCAGGTTGTCGTCAACCTGAATCCGCTCGCCTTGACGCTTGAGTTCGCGGGCCAGCGGGTCGGCGAGGGCGCTGCTGTCGAAGGTCTGGCCGATGGCTTTGAAAATCGCATCGGCGGCCAGTTCGAAGGTTTCGCCAGTGCTTTGCAGGCGACCGTCGACCAGTTCGGTACGAGCGAAACGCATACCGCGCACATGGCCCTGATCGTCGAGCAGCACTTCCTCCGGTTGCGCCCAGGTCAGCAGGCGCACCTGATTGGCCTTGGCAATGTCCTGTTCGTGGCCGGTGGCGCCCATGTCCGCCGCTCCCCGGCGATACACCAGATTCACATCGCAGGCACCGAGGCGGGCCATTTGCACGGCCATGTCGATCGCGGTGTTGCCGGCGCCGAGGACGATGCAGCGCTCGGCCAGTGGCAGTTGCGTCAAGTCATCGGCCTGGCGCAGTTCGCGGATGTAGTCGGTGGCGGCGAGCAGGCCGGGCGCGTCCTCGTGGGGCAGGCCGAGCTGTTTGCTGGCATTGAGGCCGAGGCCGAGGAACACCGCGTCGAACTGCTGATGCAGCTCGCTGAGGGTCAGATTCTCGCCGAGTTTCTGCCCGTGACGGATTTCGATGCCGCCGATCTGCAGGAGGAAATCCAGCTCCTTCTGCGCGTAGTCGTCGACCAGTTTGTACTTGGCGATCCCGTATTCATTAAGGCCGCCAGCCTTCTCCCGGGCTTCGAAAATCACCACGTCATGCCCGTGCATCGCGCTGCGGTGGGCGCAGGACAACCCCGCCGGCCCGGCGCCGACCACGGCGATGCGTTTGCCGGTAGCGGCGTTGCGCTGAAACGGGTGTTCAGTGAAGTGCGCGTTGTCCACGGCGTAGCGCTGCAGCAGGCCGATCAGCACCGGCGCGCATTCCTGGGCGTTGTTACGCACGCAGGCTTGCTGGCAGAGGATTTCCGTTGGGCAGACCCGCGCGCAACTGCCGCCGAGGATGTTCGCCGAAAGAATTTTCTGCGCCGCACCGGGCACGTTGTCCTGATGGATATTGCGGATAAACGACGGAATGTCGATTTCGCTGGGGCATGCATTGACGCACGGGGCGTCGTAGCAATACAGGCAGCGCGAGGCTTCCAGATGCGCCTGCCGGGCGTTGAGCGGTGGCGCCAGATCAGTGAAATGGCCGGCGAGGGCGGCCGCGCTTTCGTGCGGATGCGGGAGATGGTTCAGGGTCTCGATCACGGTTTTTTGCCTCACGGTTATTGAGGTTCTCTGCCTCTGATGGGCAGTGGTTTTTGTGGTGTCTGAACTGGCGCTATCGCGAGCAGGCTCACTCCTACAATTGGAATGCGTACACCTGTAGGAGTGAGCCTGCTCGCGATGAGGCCGAAGGCCTCGCTTTAGCGCTTAACGGCAGTCGGGCGATGTTGCTCAGCCCGCTTGCTCAGCAAATCAAACACCGCCGGATACGCCGGCCGTTCGATGTACCGCCCGGCCCCGCGCTCGGCGCGCAGGTCGCCGTCGGCCCAGACCACTTTGCCCTGGCTGACGGTATGGCTCGGCACGCCGCGCACGGTCTTGCCTTCGAAGATATTGAAGTCCACCTGCTGATGGTGGGTCTTGGCGGAGATGGTGCGGGTGCCTTGCGGATCCCACAGCACCAGGTCGGCATCGGCGCCGACGCGGATCGCGCCTTTGCGCGGGTAGAGGTTGAAGATTTTCGCGGTGTTGGTGGAGGTGAGGGCGACGAAGTCCTGCATCGACAAACGTCCGCTGTTGACCCCTTCATCCCACAGCACCGCCATGCGGTCTTCGATGCCGGCGGTGCCGTTGGGGATCTTGCTGAAGTCGTCGCGCCCGGCGGCTTTTTGCTCGGCGCAGAAGCAGCAGTGGTCAGTGGCGGTGGTGTGCAGATTGCCGCTTTGCAGGCCATGCCACAGCGCTTCCTGATGCCCGCGCGGGCGGAACGGCGGGCTCATCACGTAACCAGCGGCGGTCTGCCAGTCCGGGTGCTGGTAGACGCTGTCGTCGAGCAGCAAATGCCCGGCCAGTACTTCGCCGTACACCGGTTGACCCTTGCTGCGGGCGTAGGTGATTTCGTCCAGCGCTTCCTTGGTCGAGACGTGCACCAGATACAACGGCGTGCCGATGGTTTCAGCGATGCGAATCGCCCGGCTCGCCGCTTCGCCTTCCACCTGCGATGGCCGCGACAATGGATGCGCCTCCGGCCCGGTGATGCCCTGGGCCATCAACTTGCGTTGCAGGTGATAGACCAGCTCGCCGTTTTCCGCATGCACGGTCGGCACCGCGCCGAGTTCCAGACAGCGCTCGAAACTCGCCACCAGCGTGTCGTCGGCGGCCATGATCGCGTTCTTGTAGGCCATGAAATGCTTGAAGCTGTTGATCCCGTGATGGCTGACCAGATCGGCCATTTCCTCACGCACCTGTTCGCTCCACCAGGTGATCGCGACGTGGAAGCCATAGTCGGACGCAGACTTCTCGGCCCAGCCGCGCCACTGGTGAAACGCTTCCATCAGTGACTGCTGCGGATTGGGAATCACGAAGTCGATGATCGACGTCGTGCCCCCGGCCAGACCCGCCGCAGTGCCGCTGTAAAAGTCTTCGCTGGCCACGGTGCCCATGAAGGGCAGTTGCATGTGGGTGTGTGGATCGATGCCGCCGGGCATCAGGTATTGGCCGCTGCCGTCGAGCACTTCGGCGCCGGCGGGAATATCCAGGTTTTGACCAATGGCTTTGATCACGCCGTCGGCGCAATAGACGTCGGCGCGATAACTTTCATCATGGGTAACAACGGTGGCGCCACGGATCAACAGAGACATTCCGAGTTCCTCGCAGGCATGACCGACTTGTGCCGGTTCTAAATGTTTTATTGATGTACAACGCTGATCGGCGTATTCCTGTCAGCGCTGTCAGGAATAGAAGCTAGTCGCAGTTCTGCAATTGATCAAGATTATTTTTTATAAGCTTATTGCTGTTTTAACTGCATGAAAAATAACGATAAAAAACCTAAATCACCAAAATGGTGAGGCTGTTCACCATTTTGACGCACTTGACAGGATGGAAATATGAGCAAGATTTCCTATGTGAAATCAGCCGCTTGAAGTTGAGCTGCGGCTGAGCGCCGGTGATGAAAAAAAGTGCAGTGCACCAGATTGAGTCCTGACCGTTCGAACAACTTGGCAAACGTTTAGCCTGAGCGTGCAGACAAGTTTTCGAGGACGCTTCCGGTGAATAATTAAAACCGTGACATATCAGAAAGTTGCAATGCGTTTGAACCACGGCCCGATGCGTAAGCGGGGCATCCGGCACGTTTATTGATGCCGCCGCTGACACTCTGGCCGGTGCAAGAAAGTTGTCAGTTCCTCCGGCCATCGTCCGGTTCGCACCTTGGTGTGCAGCCGTCTGATGAGCAAAAAAAATAATCAGAAGAACAGTGGAGCGGCCATGCAACAGAACAGATCGCAAGTGACCGAGCGCGACGGCTTGTTCGAACTCGAAGCCGGTAGCGACGTCCTCGACAGTCCCCGTTACAACCACGACATGGCACCGACCAAGGTGCGCGAACGAACCTGGAACAAATGGCACATCACCGCGCTGTGGATCGGCATGTCGGTGTGCGTGCCGACTTACACCCTCGGCGGGGTGCTCACCGCCTATTTCGGCCTCACCGTCGGCGAAGCGCTGATGGCGATTCTGCTGGCCAACATCATCGTGCTGATCCCGTTGACGCTCAATGCCTTTCCCGGCACCAAGTACGGCATTCCATTCCCGGTGCTGCTGCGCTCGTCGTTCGGCGTGCTTGGCTCCAACGTGCCGTGTCTGATTCGTGCGCTGGTGGCGTGCGGCTGGTTCGGGATTCAAACGATGTTTGGCGGATTGGCGATTCACCTGTTTCTCGGCTCGATTTTCGACGGCTGGAAATCCCTCGGCGGAACCGGCGAGGTGATCGGTTTCATGATTTTCTGGTCGCTGAACCTGTGGGTGGTGATCCGCGGTGCCGAGTCGATCAAGTGGCTGGAAACCCTGTCTGCGCCGTTGTTGGTGGCAGTCGGCATCGGTCTGCTGGTGTGGGCCATGCCCAATGTGTCGATGACCGAGTTGCTGGCGATTCCACCGAAACGCCCGGAAGGCGCCAGTGTGGTCAGTTACTTCGCTGCCGGGCTGACCGCGATGGTTGGTTTCTGGGCCACGCTGTCGCTGAACATTCCCGACTTCAGCCGCTACGCCAAAAGCCAGAAGGATCAGATCCTCGGGCAGATTTTCGGCCTGCCGCTGACCATGTTCCTCTTCGCCTCACTCGGTGTGGTGATGACCGCCGCTTCGGTGAAACTGGTCGGCGTCACCGTGTCGGATCCGGTCAGTCTGATCGGCCATATCCAGAGCCCGATGTGGGTCGCGTTAGCCATGGCGCTGATCATCATCGCCACGCTGTCGACCAACACAGCGGCGAACATCGTTTCGCCGACAAATGATTTCCAGAACATCGCGCCCAAGGTGATCAATCGCACCAAAGCGGTGTTGCTCACGGGCTTCGTCGGGTTGGCGTTGATGGCACACGAGCTGCTGAAAAAGCTGGGCCTGATCGTGTCCGATGTCAGCCTGGAAACCGTGTATTCCAACTGGCTGCTGGGCTATTCGAGCCTGCTCGGGCCGATTGCCGGGATCATGGTGGTGGACTATTTCCTGATCAAGAAACAGCAACTGGACCTCGCCGGGTTGTACCGGGACGACGTGTATCCGGCGTGGAACTGGGCCGGTTTTACCGCGTTTGGCGTGCCGGTGGTGCTGACCTTGCTGTCGTTGGGCAGCGATGCGTTCAGCTGGTTTTACAGCTATGGCTGGTTTACCGGCTCGGCGCTGGGTGGGGTGATTTATTACGGGTTGTGTTCGATGCGAAGCAGCCCGTCTGTTGTGAAATCTTCGGTGTGAGGGATGGCCCCTTCGCGAGCAAGCCCGCTCCCACATTTTGGAATGCGTTCACTTGTGGGAGCGGGCTTGCTCGCGAAGGCGGCCTCAAACCCACCAAAGAATTACCTGAAGACACTCATAAGAACTGCCTGAGGAGATCAACATGAACGCAGCCGTAGACGTTCTGCAATCCACCCATCAGCACATCAACCGCGACCGCCTCTGGGCCTCGCTCATGGAACTGGCCAAGCTCGGCGCCACCGTCAAGGGCGGGGTCTGTCGCCTGGCCCTGACCGACCTCGACCGTCAGGCCCGCGACCTGTTTGTGCAATGGTGCAAGGACGCCGGGTGCAGCGTCACGGTGGATGAAGTCGGCAATATCTTCGCCCGTCGCCCGGGACGCAATCCGAACCTGCCGCCGGTGATGACCGGCAGCCACATCGACACCCAGCCCACCGGCGGCAAGTTCGACGGCTGCTTCGGCGTGCTCGCCGGCGTCGAAGTGCTGCGTACCCTCAATGATCTCGGCGTAGAAACCGAAGCGCCGCTGGAAGTGGTGGTCTGGACCAACGAAGAAGGCTCGCGCTTTGCTCCGTGCATGATGGGCTCCGGGGTGTTCGCGGAAAAATTCACCCTCGAAGAAACCCTGGCCAAGGTCGATGCCGATGGTGTCACCGTCGGCGAAGCCCTGAACGCCATCGGCTATGCCGGACCACGCAAAGTCAGCGGGCACAAGGTGGGTGCCTATTTCGAAGCACACATCGAGCAAGGCCCGATCCTCGAAGACGAGCAGAAAACCATCGGCGTGGTACTCGGCGCCCTCGGGCAAAAATGGTTCGACCTGAAACTGCGCGGCGTCGAAGCCCACGCCGGACCAACCCCGATGCACCTGCGCAAGGACGCCCTGGTCGGCGCCTCGGTGATCGTCGGCGCGGTCAACCGCGCGGCCCTCGGCCACCAACCCCATGCCTGCGGCACCGTTGGTTGCCTGCAAGCCTATCCCGGCTCGCGCAACGTCATCCCCGGCGAAGTGCGCATGACCCTCGACTTCCGGCATCTGCAACCGGAGCGACTCGATTCGATGATCGCCGAGGTGAAGCAAGTCATCGACGCCACTTGCGAAGAGCACGGATTGACCTATGAACTAACGCCGACTGCCGACTTCCCGCCGCTGTACTTCGAAAAAGGCTGCGTCGAAGCCGTGCGCGGTGCGGCGCAAGGCCTGGGCCTGTCACACATGGACATCGTCAGTGGCGCGGGACACGACGCAATCTTCCTTGCCGAACTCGGCCCGGCGGGAATGATCTTCGTACCGTGCGAGGGCGGGATCAGCCACAACGAAATCGAGAATGCCGCGCCGGATGATCTGGCGGCCGGGTGTGCGGTGTTGTTGCGGGCGATGCTCGCGGCTTCGGCGATGGTGGCCGCTGGTAAAGCCGCGGCCTGAAGATCAAAAGATCGCAGCCTGCGGCAGCTCCTACAGTTGGATTGCATTCAACCTGTAGGAGCTGCCGAAGGCTGCGATCTTTTTATGTCACCCCAATGTCATGGAAATGTGCGACGTTTGCGCCCCATGAAAATCATCACCTCCGGCGCCTCCTATCTGGACATCGACGCCTACGCCTGCTGCATCGCCTACGCAGAATTGCTCAACCTGCAAGGCGTACCCGCCCGCGCCGTCAGCAGCGCAAAGCCCAACAGCAGCGTGTCGCCGACCCTTCTGAGTTGGGGCGCTGCTTTTCAGCGTTACACGCCGCAAGCAAACGACGAATTCGTGCTGGTCGATGTGTCCGACTATCACCACTTCGACCCGCTGGTGGTGCTCGACCAAGTGGTTGAGGTCATCGATCATCACCCCGGTTACGAGCCGTACTGGGCAGAGCGACTGGGTTCCGCCGCCGACATCCGCCCGATTGGTGCAGCGGCGACGCTGGTTTTTCAGCGTTGGCAAGCTGCGGGTCTGCTCTCGCGAATCAGCGAGCAAAGCGCGAAATTGCTGGCCACGGCAATCCTCGATAACACGCTTAACCTCACCGGGCAGATGACCTCTGAGGCGGATATTGAAGCTTATGAGGTATTAATGCAGCGGGCGAATCTGCCGGCAAACTGGCCCGAGCAGTATTTCCTCGAATGTCAGGCCGCCATCGAAGCGGACCTGCAGACCGCGTTGGCGGCGGATCTGAAGCGCTTCAAACCGGACAGCAACCTGCCGCAGGTCTTCGCACAGATGACGGTGTGGGACGCCGATGCGTTGCTTCACAAACATCGCAACGAGATCGGCGGCTGGATGGTCGGGCAGGGCGATGACTGGTTGCTGAACGTCATCAGCATCCGTGACGGCAAGAGTTGTTTGCTGGCTGAGCCGCTGCTCAGCCAGCAGAAGCTGGATCGGTTGTTGCCGCTGCAATGGCAGGCGGGGATGGCGCTTGTGAAACCGTCGATGCTGCGCAAGGAACTGCTGAAACTGGGGTTGAACATCAACCCGGTCTGACGCTTTGATCAACCGGGCCGGTCATTCTTGCCCGCTGTGCCCTGGCGTCGGTCGGGGCCGTTGGGGTTGCCGACATCCAGCAACCTTCGTTCGACCAAAACATTCTCCAGTGCCTGACGCTCGACCGGCGCCATTTGGTGTTCGCGCTTTTTCAACTCCAGCAGGATGGGGCTGGACCAGGTGCGATAAGTCTGTTCGATGTTGCGACGCGACGTCATCAGTCTCTCCTTGATCAAGAGCCCGGTGGAGCTGGCAGGGGCTCAATCCGATGAGGGGGTAACCTTAGTCGAGAATCCTCGAGTCCGCGAATGCCGGGCTTTTCTGTGGGAGCGGGGGTGGTGGGGGGGGGGGGGGGGGGGGGGGTTTTTTTTTAAATAAAAAAAACATTTTTGGACAACA
>NZ_JANLOG010000054.1:0-10313 GCF_025466205.1 Pseudomonas sp. 13B_3.2_Bac1 | reverse complement strand
GGGGGGGGGGGGGGGGGGCGCCCCCCCCCCCCCCCCCCCCCCCCCCCCCCCCGCTCCCACATTTGGCTGCTGTGTCTGCCTCAATACAGTGTCGTGCCTGCTATGATGCGCGGCATCTCCATCGCTCAGGATCGCGCCGTTCCCCATGGATTACCGCAAACCTTCCGACCGCAAAAGCATGCACTCGCGCATTGTCCAGGAACTGGGCATGCAGATCGTCTCCGGACGTTTTTTGCCCGACGACAAACTGCCCGCCGAAGCGCTGTTGTGCGAGGAATACGCGGTCAGCCGCCCGGTGTTGCGTGAAGCCACGCGAGTGCTGGTGGCCAAGGGACTGGTGTACTCCAAACCGCGTGTCGGCACGGTGGTCAAGGCCCGACGTGAATGGCACATGCTCGATCCGGACGTGTTGCACTGGCTGATGCAAAGCAGCCCGCAGAATGAATTCTTCAATGTGCTGACCAGCGTGCGCAGCATCATCGAACCAGCTGCCGCCGCCCTCGCCGCTCAGCACGCGACCGAGGCTGACATCGCCGCCATCGGCGAAGCCTATCAGCGCATGGAAGCCGCACCGACCCCGGAAGCCTTGCTGCAACCGGACCTGGACTTCCACAGCCGCATCGCCGACGCGACCCACAACGACTTGTTGGCGAACCTGTGCAACATGTTGTCGGTGGCGATTGCCGAGGCGTTGAAGCATTCCAACCAGCGGCCGAATCTGCATGAGCTGGCGCTGCCACGGCACAAGGCGATTCTTACGGCGATCGAGAACCGTGATGCGCTTGGCGCCCGACATGCGACGCTGGTGCAACTGGATGATGCGCGTAGTGCTCTCAGTGTCGTGCTTGGCACAGAACTCACCTGACACACCCAAAATCTCCTGTGGGAGCGGGCTTGCTCGCGAATGCGGAGTGTCAGCGAAGCATGTTATGACTGGCACACCGCTTTCGCGAGCAAGCCCGCTCCCACATTTTGAATGGTGTGATGTTCACTGGATAAAAAAGCCGCAACCCTCGGGTTGCGGCTTTGTTGTTTCGGCATTCGGATCAGTGGGAGAACAACGAATTGCCCTTCTGCCCCGCCATTTTCTCCGGTTTGATCAGGAACTTCGCCAGGGCCGGCAGCAGCCACAGCGCACCGAACATGTTCCACAGCAACATGAAGGTCAGCATCAGGCCCATGTCGGCCTGGAACTTGATCGCCGAGAAGATCCAGGTACACACGCCGATGGCCAAGCACAAACCGGTGAACAGCACCGCTTTACCGGTGGATTTCAGGGTCTGGTAATAGGCTTCCTGCAACGGCAGCCCGGCGCGCAGGAAACTCTCCAGACGGCTGTAGATGTAGATCCCGTAGTCCACGCCAATCCCCACACCCAGCGCCACCACCGGCAGGGTCGCGACCTTGACGCCGATGCCCATGAACGCCATCAGCGCGTTGCCCAGCACCGAGGTCAGCACCAGCGGCAGGACGATGCACAGGGTCGCCGCCCATGAACGGAAGGTGATCATGCACATCACCGCGACGCAGATGTACACCAGGATCAGGATGGTCAGTTCGGCCTGCTTGATCACTTCGTTCGTGGCCGCCTCGATCCCGGCGTTACCGGCGGCGAGGATGAATTCCAGGCCGTCCTTGTTGTTGGCCTTGGCGAATTCCTGCACCGCGTGTACCGCACGGTCGAGGGTTTCGGCCTTGTGGTCGTTGAGGAAGATCAATACCGGCGCCAGCGAACAGCTGTTGTTGTACAGACCGTCGGCGCGGGCGATCGAGTTGTTCAGCACATCCGGGTTGCGCGACAGGGTTTCCCATTTCAGGTTGCCCTCGTTCATGCCCTTGATCATCTGCTTGGACACGGTCACCAGCGAGATCGCCGACTGCACGCCCTCGGTGTTCTGCATCTTCCACATCAGCTCATCGATCGGCGCCATGGCTTCGTAGCGCGAGCAGCCTTCGGTGGCGGTCTTGACCATCACCACCAGCACATCGGAACTGGTGGAATAGTTGTTGATGATGAAATTGTTGTCCTTGTTGTAGCGCGAGTCCGGGCGCAGCTCAGGCGCACCTTGATCGAGGTCGCCGATTTTCAGGTTCTGGCTGTACCAGAGGCCGCCACCGAAAGCGATCAGCGCCAGAGCGATGGAGATCGGTGCGACTTTCGGGCTGGCGAAGTTCGACAGGAAACGCCAGAACGGATGTTCGCGATTCGCGTCCTTCTTGCTCTTGGCAATCGCGCGTTTGCTGATGCCGACATAGGAAATCGCCACCGGCAGCAGGATCAGGTTGGTGAACACGATCACCGCCACGCCGATGGAGGCGCCGATCGCCAGTTCGCGGATCACCCCGATGTCGATGATCAGCAGCGTGATGAAGCCCACGGCGTCGGCGAGAATCGCGATCATCCCCGGCAGGAACAATTGCCGGAAAGTGCGCCGCGCCGCCGTCAGGGCGTTATCGGCTTCGCTGGATTGCAGGGCGATCCCGTTGATCTTCTGCACACCGTGGGAAATGCCGATGGCGAAGATCAGGAACGGCACCAGCATCGAATACGGATCGAGTCCGAAACCGAAGAAGTGCATCAGCCCGAGCTGCCAGACCACCGCTACCAGCGTGGTGCTCAACACCGCGACGGTGCTGCGCAGGCAGTTGGTGAACCACAGCAGCAGGATCAGGGTGATGACGAAGGCGATGCCGAAGAACATCACCACCATCACCAGACCGTCGATCAGGTCACCGACCTTCTTGGCGAAACCGACGATATGGATCTTGACGTTGGGGTTCTGCGCTTCGAACTTGTTGCGGATCTTGTCTTCCAGTTCATGGGAGAACTGGCGATAGTCCAGCGCGAGCAGCTTGCCCTGATCCTGCGGGTCCGGGTAGGACTCCAGCAGCGGGATGTCGACGATACTCGACTTGAAGTCGTTGGCCACCAGACGCCCGACCTGCCCGGACTTGAGGACGTTGTTGCGCAACATGTCGAGGCTTTCCGGCGAGCCGTCGTAGCTCTGCGGGATCACTTCACCACCGGCAAAGCCTTCTTCGGTCACTTCGGTCCAGCGTACGCTCGGGCTCCACAGCGACTTGAGGCCGGAACGGTCGACGCCGGAGATGTAGAACACCTCGTCGTTGATCTGGCGCAGGGTCTCCATGTACTCCTTGGAGAAGATGTCGCCGTCGGTGGCTTCCACCGAAATGCGCACGGTGTTGCCCAGGTTCGCCAGGTCGTTGCGGTGCTCCATCATCTTCTCGATGAACGGATGCTTGAGCGGAATCATTTTTTCGAAACTGGTGGACGGCCGGATCAGCGTGGCCTGCCAGAACAGGAAGATGCTGACCACCAGGCAGATCAGGATCACTGCCGGGCGGTTGTTGAAAATCAGACGTTCGAGGAACGTCGCCTTGTCCTGATGATGATTGCTCAAGGAAGTCATAGCCCCGCCTTCTTATTATTGATCTCGGCGCCGTTTGGCTGCGTGGTGTGCACGCCGCCCTGCCCTGTAAGAATCAGATTACCGTCGCCGGCCGCCGTCACCGAGGACAGCGAGATGCGGTCCGGGCGGTTGAACACGCTGAAGGTTTCGCCGTTATCGCTGCTGCTGATGACCGAGCCGCCGTTGCCGACGATCACGATCGAGCCGTCGGCAAGCAGGGTCGCGCCGGACAGACCGAACTCCAGCGCACCGCGCGCGGCCTTGAGTTCAACCTGCTGCCAGGTGCTGCCGAAGTCGGTGGAGCGATAGAGGTTGCCGCGCAGGCCATACGCCAGAAGAGTCTGGGGTTGTGCGGTGCCGATCACACCGAACAGCGAGCCTTGATACGGGCCCTGGAGCTTTTCCCAGGTCTGGCCCCAGTCCGGTGAACGGAACATGCTGCCCTGCTCGCCGACGATGAACAGCCCGGCGTCCTTGACGGCGGCGATGGCGTTGAGGTGGAACTGGTCCTGGTTGTCGAGGCGGTCACTGACGTCTTGCCAGTTCTTGCCGCCGTCGGTGGTTTCCAGCAGGGCGCCGTAGGCACCGACCGCCACACCGTGATTGACGTTCTGGAACCAGACGTCAAGCAGCGGCGCTTCGCGCTTGAGGTCTTCGAACTGTTTGCTCCAGGTCAGGCCGCCGTCTTCGCTGGCGAGGATCTGCGCGTCGTGGCCGACCGCCCAGCCGTGCTTGTCGTCGACGAAATACACCGCCGTCAGCAGTTGCCGGGTCGGCACCTTGGCCTGGGTCCAGGTCTTGCCCTGATCGTCGGAATAGAGAATGTGCCCGCGATCCCCCACCGCCACCAACCGGGTGCCGGCGTGGACGACATCGAGCATCAGGCTTTTTGCGGCTTTGGCCGATTCGGTGGAATACACCCCGTCGGCTGGCGCTTCAGCGGCCAGCACGGGTGCCGACAAGGCAGCACAGCCCAGCAGGGTGAGTGCTGTGGCCAGCAACGCGGTGTTGCGAAACGCCGGCGGGCGGCAACGACTCATAGACCTTCCCCTATTTATTATTGTTAGGCCATTCGGCCTTAGGGCGCCGCAAGGGTGCTCGTGGTGACTGACAGGTCACAAGCATAGCCGTGAAACCCGCAGTCCAGAGCGCCTTGGGAAGCTGGCTCATCCTATCGGGCTTTGGAAACGTCTGACAATCGGCGCCACGTTATCTTTTGTTAACCGGATGGGCCTCCTGTCGGTGGTGATTTCCACTGTGGGAGGGGGCTTGCTCCCGAAGGCGATGTGTCAGGTACCAGAGATGTCGACTGATCCACCGCTTTCGGGAGCAAGCCCCCTCCCACAGGGTGCAATGGTGTTTGTGAGATTGGGGCTGGCGGATGAATACACCGCTATTCGCCGGATGGATGCGGCAAATCTTGCGTGGGGGACTTGCACGATCGGTATTATGGTATACCATCAGACGCACAGACACTCTCAATCCCCCTACGGAGCAGCTCATGAGTTTCGAAATTCGCAAGATCGTCAGCTATGTCGAAGAAACCTTCATCGAAGGCGGCAAGGCCACTGACAAGCCAGTGACCATGGTCGGGCTGGCCGTGGTGATGAAGAACCCGTGGGTCGGCAACGGTTTCGTTGAGGATCTGAAACCGCAGATCCGCGCCAACTGCTCCGACCTCGGCGCGCTGATGGTCGAGCGTCTGGTGGGCATCATCGGCGGTGCGGAGAAGATCGAGGCTTACGGCAAGGCTGCAGTGGTCGGCGCCGACGGCGAAATCGAACACGCCTCGGCGGTGATCCACACCCTGCGCTTCGGCAACCACTACCGCGAAGCGGTCAAGGCCAAGAGCTACCTGAGCTTCACCAACAAGCGCGGCGGCCCGGGCACTTCGATTCAGATCCCGATGATGCACAAGGACGACGAAGGCCAGCGTTCGCACTACATCACTCTGGAAATGCAGATCGAAGACGCGCCGCGTGCCGACGAAATCGTGGTGGTGCTCGGGTGCGCCGACGGTGGCCGCCTGCACCCGCGCATCGGCAACCGCTACATCGATCTGGAAGAACTGGCCGCCGAAAAAGCCCAGTAATCACAATAAAAAGGCATTGCAGGAGCGCTCCATGATTCGGCTCACCGCTGAACTCACCCCGGCTGGCACCAGTTACCTGGCGACCGGCCAAGGCCAGCCCGTGGTCTTGATCCACGGCGTGGGCCTGAACAAAGAAATGTGGGGCGGCCAGATCGTTGGCCTGTCTGCCCAATACCGGGTGATCGCCTACGACATGCTCGGCCACGGCGCCAGCCCGCGCCCGGCCAGCGGCACCGGCCTGCTCGGTTATGCCGATCAGTTGCTGGAGCTGCTCGATCACCTGAATCTGCCTCAGGCAGCGGTGATCGGTTTCTCCATGGGCGGGCTGGTGGCGCGGGCGTTTGCCCTGCACTACCCGGAGCGCCTGCAAAGCCTGGTGGTGCTCAACAGTGTGTTCAACCGCAGCGAAGAACAGCGTGCCGGGGTTATCGCCCGGACCGCGCAGGCGGCTGAACACGGGCCGGATGCCAACGCCGAAGCGGCGCTGTCACGCTGGTTCAGCCGTGAATATCAGGCGGCCAACCCGGCGCAGATCGCGGCCATTCGCCAGACCCTGGCCGGCAACGATCCGCAGGGTTACCTGACCACCTACGAATTGTTCGCGACCCAGGACATGTACCGCGCCGACGACCTGGGCAGTATTCAGGCGCCGACGCTGATCGCCACCGGCGAACTCGACCCCGGGTCCACCCCGGAAATGGCCGAGCAACTGGCCCGACGCATCCCCGGCGCGAAGGTTGCGGTGCTGCCCGAGCAACGGCATATGATGCCGGTAGAGTCGCCGCGCCTGGTCAACCAGACGCTGCTGGAATTTCTCGAATACGCACACTCCCGACAAAACCATATAAAGGGGATCGTTGCATGACACTCGCACGCTTCCAGATGTGCATCGGCGGAGAATGGGTCGACGCCCTCTCCGGCAAGACCTTCGAAAGCCTCAACCCGGCCAGCGCCCAAGCCTGGGCCGAACTGCCTGACGCCGGTGAAGCCGATGTCGAACGCGCCGTGCAAGCGGCGCAGACGGCTTTCGACAGCCCGGCCTGGCGCGGCCTCACCGCCACCGCCCGCGGCAAACTGCTGCGGCGTCTCGGTGACCTGATCGCGGACAACAAGGAACAACTGGCGCAGCTGGAAAGCCGCGACAACGGCAAACTGATCCGCGAAACCCGTGGTCAGGTCGGCTATCTGCCGGAGTTCTTCCATTACACCGCAGGCTTGGCCGACAAGCTTGAAGGCGGCACTCTGCCGCTGGACAAGCCCGACCTGTTTGCCTACACCGTGCACGAAGCGATGGGTGTAGTCGCCGCGATCATTCCGTGGAACAGCCCGCTGTACCTGACCGCGATCAAGCTGGCCCCGGCCCTCGCCGCCGGCAACACCATTGTGATCAAGCCGTCCGAACACGCTTCGGCGACCATCCTTGAGCTGGCGCGTCTGGCCCTCGAAGCCGGGATTCCGCCGGGCGTGGTCAACGTCGTCACCGGTTACGGCCCGAGCACCGGCGCCGCCCTCACCCGTCATCCGCTGATCCGCAAGATCGCCTTCACCGGCGGCGCGGCCACGGCCCGGCACGTGGTGCGCAGCAGCGCCGAAAACTTCGCCAAGCTGTCGCTGGAACTGGGCGGCAAGTCGCCGAACATCATCTTCGCCGACGCCGATCTGGACAGCGCGATCAACGGCGCGATTGCCGGGATCTATGCGGCCTCGGGCCAGAGCTGCGTGTCCGGCTCACGTTTGTTGGTGCAGGACGAAATCTACGACGAGTTCGTCAACCGCCTGGTCGAACGCGCCCAGCGCATCCGCATCGGCAACCCGCAGGAAGACCACAGCGAAATGGGCCCGATGGCTACTGCGCAGCAACTGGCGGTGGTCGAAGGTCTGGTGGCCGATGCCATCGCTGAAGGTGCGCGGTTGCGCACGGGCGGCAAGCGTCCGGAGGATCTGGGTGACGGCTGGTTCTACGAGCCGACGCTGTTCGAGTGCGACCGCAACTCGATGAAGATCATGCAGGAAGAAGTCTTCGGCCCGGTGGCTTCAGTGATTCGCTTTAAAGACGAGGCCGAGGCGCTGGCGATCGCCAACGACTCGCAGTTCGGCCTCGCCGCCGGCATCTGGACCCGCGACCTGGGCCGTGCCCATCGCCTGGCGCGCGACGTGCGTTCGGGGATCATCTGGGTCAATACCTACCGTGCAGTGTCGGCGATGGCGCCGATCGGCGGCTTCAAGAACAGTGGCTATGGACGCGAAAGCGGCATCGATTCGGTGCTGGCCTACACCGAACTGAAAACGGTGTGGATCAATCTCTCTCAGGCCCCGATGCCTGATCCGTTTGTGATGCGCTAGGAGTCCTGCGACATGATCGAACCCGGCATTTACAAAGACGTCATGAGCTCGTTTCCGTCCGGGGTCACGGTGGTCACCACCCTCGACCCGGAGGGCGCCATCGTCGGCATCACCGCCAGCGCCTTCAGCGCGCTGTCGATTGATCCGGCGCTGGTGCTGTTCTGCCCCAACTACGCCTCCGACACCTACCCGGTGCTGCGCGACAGCAAGAAATTCGCGATCCATTTGCTGTCCGCCGACCAGACCGCCGAGGCCTACGCCTTCGCCGGTAAAGGCAAGGACAAGGCCAGGCACATCGAGTGGCATTTGAGCGAACTCGGTAACCCGATCCTCGCCAAGGCCACGGCGATCATCGAATGCGAGTTGTGGCGTGAATACGACGGTGGTGATCACGCGATCATTGTCGGCGCGGTGAAGAACCTGATTCTGCCCGAGCAACCGGTGACGCCGATGATTTATCACAAGGGCAAGCTCGGGCCTTTGCCAACATTGGCCTGATGGATACACAGGTCCCCATGTGGGAGCGGGCTTGCTCGCGAATGCGGTGGATCATTCAACATTGATGTCGACTGACACGACGCCTTCGCGAGCAAGCCCGCTCCCACAAGGAGAACCAGGGTGACAGGAGGAATGATGAGTAATGACAAGTACGAAAAAGGCCTGAAGATTCGCACCCAGGTGCTGGGCGAAGCCTACGTGCAGCGTTCAATAGAGAACGCCGACGACTTCACCCGCCCGTTGCAGGAAATGGTCACCGAATACTGCTGGGGCCACGTCTGGGGGCGTGAGGGTTTGTCGCTCAAGGAGCGCAGCATGATCAACCTGGCGATGATCTCGGCGCTCAACCGCCCGCACGAACTCAAGCTGCATGTGCGCGGCGCCTTGCGTAACGGCCTGAGTCGTGAGCAAATACGCGAAATTCTGCTTCAGGTCGGTATTTATTGCGGCGTCCCGGCAGCCGTGGACAGTTTCCGGCTCGCCCGTGAAGCCTTCGCCGAAGCCGACGCCGAGGCCTCCAGTTAACCCCTCGGCTGTTTTGATGCCCGTCTGGCATGGACAGCCACAGTAAAGAGCGGACCCCATGAAACGCCAGCCACTCGACGACAGCTTCAAGGTCAATCGCAACCCCGTTACCCTGCGCGAAATCGTGCTGGATAAACTGCGTAGCGCGATCATGAATTTTCAGCTCATGCCCGGCGATCGTCTGGTGGAGCGCGATCTGTGCGATCGCCTCGGTGTCAGTCGCACATCGGTGCGCGAAGCCTTGCGTCACCTGGAGTCCGAAGGTCTGGTCGAGTTCGCCGATGCCAAAGGCCCACGGGTGGCGATCATCACTCTCGCCGATGCGGTCGACATCTACGAGCTGCGCTGCGTGCTCGAAGGCCTGATCGTCCAGTTGTTCACCCTGCGCGCCAAGGCCAAGGACATCAAGGCCCTGGAAAAAGCCCTCGACGAGAACCGCAAGGCACTCAAGGACGGCGAACTGCAACAGGTGATCGACTCGGTGCAGGGCTTTTACGACGTGCTGCTCGAAGGCTCGGGCAACCATGTCGCGGCCACTCAACTGCGCCAGTTGCAGGCACGCATCAGCTACCTGCGGGCGACTTCGGTGTCCCAGGAAAACCGTCGCGGCGCGAGTAATCAGGAAATGGAAAAAATGGTCGAAGCGATCAAGAGCGGTGATGCGCTGGCGGCGCATCAGGCCTGCGTCGATCACGTGCGCGCAGCGGCCGCCGTGGCCCTCGATTACCTCAAACGCAAACAGGAAGAGACCGGCGCGACGCCGGACATCACCCTGCCGATCGCGCTGAAAGAACCGCGCATAGGTCACTGACATGTTCAGCCCGAGCTTTTGCCCGAAATGCGGTGGCCCTGACCTCGGTCAGCAGGTACCGCCGGGCGATACGCACGAGCGCCTGATGTGCCGCGGCTGCGGCTACATCCACTACGTCAATCCGAAGATCATCGCAGGCTGCATCATCGAGCAGGACGGCAAGTACCTCTTGTGCCAACGGGCGATCCCCCCGCGTCCGGGCACCTGGACGCTGCCGGCCGGCTTCATGGAAAGCGGCGAGACCACCGAGCAGGCGGCGCTGCGCGAAGTCTGGGAAGAAAGCGGCGTGCGCGCGGAAATCGTCTCGCCCTACTCGATTTTCAGCGTGCCGAAGATCAGCGAGGTGTACATCATCTTCCGCGCCCTCGCGCTGGAGATCACCGGCCAGTTCGGCCCGGAAACCCTGGACTACAAATTCTTCGCCCCCGAGGACATTCCGTGGGACAAGATCTATTACCCGGCGATCCGGCAGATCCTCGAGCGCTATATCGAGGAGCGTCAGGCCGGGGTGTATGGGATCTATATGGGCAATGATGACAGCGGGAAAATCCACTTCATCCGCTAAGGATCAGCGACGCCCCTGTGGGAGCGGGGGGGGGGGGGGGGGGGGGGG
>NZ_JANLOG010000154.1:0-10568 GCF_025466205.1 Pseudomonas sp. 13B_3.2_Bac1 | reverse complement strand
TCTGAAAACGAGGCGTGCATGGCCGCAACCGACGACACCCAACTGCTCGAACGTCTGCTCGCGGGTGAGCAAAAAGCGTTCAAGGAACTGGTCAGCACCTACCAGAGCGCCATGCGCGCCGTGGCTTACGCGATTGTCGGTCAGCGCCATGTCGAAGAAGTGGTGCAGGACGCCTGGCTTTCGGTGGTGCGCCATATCGGCAGCTTCGAGGGTCGTTCCAGTCTCAAGACCTGGCTGCTGACCATCACCGCCAATTCCGCCAAAAGCCGTTACAAACAAAACCGCCGCGAAGTGTTGATGGATGATCTGCCGTCTCCCCACGGCACCATCGACGACGATCGCTTCTCTCCCGGTGACGGCCATTGGCTGGTGGCGCCATTCGCCTGGCATCAGGACACCCCGGAAGCCTTGCTCACCGAAAGCGAACTGCGTGATTGCCTGGAGCACACCCTGCTCAGCCTGTCGGAACTGCAAAGCAGCGTGTTGCTGTTGCGCGAACGTCAGGGGCTGGAACTGGAAGAGATCTGTAATCTTCTGGAGATCTCGCTCTCCAATGTCCGTGTGCTGCTGCATCGTGCGCGGCTGAAAGTCTTCGCCACGGTGGAGCATTTTGAGGAGACCGGCGAATGCTGACCTGCAAGGAACAAGTAGCGCGCTCCAGCGATTATCTCGATGGCCAGTTGAGCTTTCGCGAGAAACTGCTGGTGCGCCATCACCTGATGTTCTGCCCGAACTGTCGGCGGTTCATTCGTCAGATGCGTTTGATGCAGGCGACCCTGAAGGCGTTGCCGGAGAAACCGCAAGAGGGTGTGGACGCGCTGGCCGAACGTCTGGCCGAGCAGCGCCGAAAAGATAGTCTTCTGTAGACGCTGAACCATTGTGGCGAGGGAGCTTGCTCCCGCTGGGTCGCGAAGCGGCCCCCGCTTTACTTAGAAGCAGAGGACTGCTTTGCAATCCGGCGGGAGCAAGCTCCCTCGCCACAGGTCAGATAAAAATAGCCCGGCGCGGGACGAAACGAACGGATGATGGGGATCGTCCCGCCCGCGTCAGGCTAGAGGGTGACGCGTTTTAGAACTTGGCTTCGGCATCCAGTTGCAGCGTATTGATATCGGAGTCGGTCTTCTTCAGGCTGGCGTTGGTGTAGTCCGAGTTGGCCATGAAGTAGGTGGCACCCAGGGTGAAGTTCTTGTCCAGCTCGTAGCTGACTTTCAGCTTGCTGCCGCGCGAACCGGTGTAGCCGTTGGCGAAGTCGGAGTCAGTGAAGGCACCGACCACCGCATTACGCTGCACGTCGCGGTAGTTGTAGTCGATCCCGAAGCCGTAAACCTTGGTCTTGACGCCGGCCAGCCAGCCAGTGTCCTGGTCGTTGCTGGCGTCTTTGTTGTTGACGTACTGACCGTAGATCGACAGCGGCACTGGCAGGTTGGCGATGTCCAGTTGACCAAAACCTTCATACAGTTTGAAGGTTTCGTTCGGGCTGTTACCGTTGACGGCCAAGGCACATGGCGCAGTGACGGTGCCGGTGGTCGGGCAGGCGCTGTCCTTGTCATTGTCGTAGGAATAGAGGCTGCCGCCCAGGGTCAGTTTCAGGCTGTCGGTCAGTGCGAAGCGACCGCCCAACTGGCCAGCGTACAGACGCAGGTCGTGCTTGAACTGCACGCCTTCGCCGTCGACGTTGTCCTTGAGGGTGTAGTGGCCGGCGCTGCCGAACAGCTCGGTGCTGCCGTTCAGCGGGTACTTGTAGGTGACGGCCAGACCTTCCGGGTTGATGTCGCTGTCCCAGATGATGTCGCCCATGCTCACCCACGGCTGGTTCATTTTACCGGCGATTAGGTGCAGGTTCTTGATGGCGTCAGGGTGGTAATCGACGTAACCCTGGTCGAGCCAGATCTGCTTCTTGTCGAAGTAGTTGTTCAGGTCCTGGTTGGTGGAGCGGGCGTCGTCGCTGCTGCCGGTGGCGATACGGATACCGGTGTCCACCTGTGGGTTGATTTCGGTGTAGGCACCCAGACGAGCACGAATGCGCTGACGGTCCTGGTCCTTGCTGTTCGGCACGCCATCGTTCTTGACGGTCTCCTGACGGAAACGCACGTCACCCTTGAACTGGGTCTTGGCGGCCCAGGCAAGTTTCTGGTCGAAGGAGCTCAGCTCGTTGGTTTTCTTCGCGGTCGCCGCGATTTGCTCGTTGGTCTCTTGCTGCGCCTGCTGCGCGATTTGCTGAGCCTTCTGATCCTGGGCCAGTTCGGTTTGCAGTTCGAGGTACTGCGCCTGGGTGATGGAACCGTTAGCCTTGAGCATGTCGAGCAGTTTGGCGTCGACTGCGGCACTGGCCGGAACACTCATGGCCAGCAACAGGCCACCGCACAAGGCCGCCGCAGTTTTCGTGGAAGCAAGACGCATAGCAATCTCCGAAGATGAGAGGGGATGGCTGAACCATCCTGGGCACACCGACGCGCACGTCGGAAAACAGTGTCCGGGTAGAACCCGGCGCTCTAAAAACAGGAGCGAGTATCGCGATGGTTTATGACAGAGCAGTGGCTAAGTGATGTCATGTCGATGACGATACAAAGATGTCCTGAACTATTGATCTAGAGCGCTGTCGTCCGAATGCTCGTGTGCAAAGGGCAGCGATAAGCGATACTCGCGGGGCTTTGATGCCCGGAAGTGGAGAGTCAGTTGATGCCGTTGCAACGCCTGCAAAGCCTGTCAGAAATCGCCCCTGCGACCTGGGATGCACTGGTGCCCGAGAACCAGCCGTTTCTGCGCCATGCCTTTCTCTCGGCGCTTGAAGACAGCGGCAGCGTTGGCCCGCACACGGGGTGGCAAGCCGAGCATCTGCTGCACGTTGAAGGCGGTCGGTTGATCGCCGCGTTGCCCAGTTACCGCAAGTGGCATTCCTACGGTGAGTACGTGTTCGATCACGGCTGGGCCGATGCCTGCGCCCGGGCCGGCATCGATTACTACCCCAAGCTGCTGACGGCGGTGCCGTTCAGTCCGGTCAGCGGCCCGAGACTGTTGGCGGCGAATGTCGAGGATGGATTCGAACTGCTCAAGAGCCTGCCGGGCTATCTGGAAATCGAAGATCTTTCCAGCGCGCACATCAATTTCACCGACCCCTTCACCGACGCCGCCATGGCCGAGCAGCCGGGCTGGCTGCAGCGCATCGGCTGTCAGTATCACTGGCAGAATCGCGGTTACCGGGACTTCCAGGATTTTCTCGACGTGCTCAGTTCGCGCAAGCGCAAGCAGATGCGCAAGGAACGCGAACAGGTGGCGGGGCAGGGCTTCGAGTTCGAATGGTTGACGGGGCGCGAGCTGGACGAGTCGCAATGGGATTTTGTCTACGCCTGCTATGCCAACACTTACGCCGTGCGCCGCCAGGCGCCCTATCTGACGCGCGAGTTCTTCAGCCTGCTGGCCGCGCGGATGCCGGAGGCGATTCGGGTGGTCTTCGCCAGACAGGGTTCACGGCCGGTGGCAATGGCCTTCAGTCTGGTCGGGGGCGACAGCTTCTATGGGCGCTACTGGGGGTGTCTGGCCGAGTTTGACCGGCTGCATTTCGAGACGTGTTTCTATCAGGGCATGGACTATGCGATTGCCCACGGATACCAGCGTTTTGATGCCGGTGCGCAGGGCGAGCACAAACTGATTCGCGGCTTTGAACCGGTGATCACCCATTCGTGGCACTACCTGCGTCATCCCGGATTGAAAGCGGCGGTGAAGGATTTCCTGCAGCAAGAGCGCGCCGGAGTATTGGCCTACGCCGAGGAAGCCAGAACAGCCTTGCCCTACCGCCAAACCTGAGTTCGCCTTTAATCGGCGCCGACATTCATTCCCGAGCGTGGCTGATTTCCTGATGTGGGAGGGGGCTTGCATCCCGAATGCGATGTGTCAGTGCAGTAAATATGACTGACATGGCGCGTTCGGGAGCAAGCCCCCTGCCACAGGGGTTCTCCAGTGGTGTCAGGTGTCCTCTTTACCCAGCCAGCGATAAATCGTCCCGCCCACCACTGCGCCCAGCAGCGGCGCGACCCAGAACATCCACAACTGCGCGATCGCCCAGCCGCCGACCATCAGCGCCGGGCCGGTGCTGCGCGCCGGGTTGACCGAGGTGTTGGTGACCGGAATCGAGATCAGGTGAATCAGCGTCAGGCCCAAACCGATGGCGATCGGTGCGAGGCCTGCCGGGGCGCGTTTGTCGGTGGCGCCGAGGATGATGATCACGAACATTCCGGTCATCACCAGTTCGGTGACAAACCCGGTCGCCATCGAGTATTTGCCCGGAGAATGCTCACCGTACCCGTTGGAGGCCAGGCCGGCGGCGATGTCAAAACCCTCCTTGCCACTGGCGATGTAGTAGAGCAGGGCAGCCGCGAGTATCCCGCCCACTACCTGGGCGATGATGTAGGCCGGCAGCTCCCTCGCCGGAAACCGCCCGCCGACCACCAACCCGACCGACACCGCAGGATTGAGGTGACAGCCACTGATGTGACCGATGGCGAACGCCATGGTCAGCACCGTCAGACCAAATGCCAGGGCCACCCCCAGCACTCCAATGCCCAACGGCGAAGACGCCGCAATGACCGCGCTGCCACAGCCACCCAGAACCAGCCAGAACGTACCCAACAACTCCGTGACTGAACGTTTGAACAGAGACATGAGAGAGTCCTTGATAGCCCATGCTATCGAGACTGTATTGCGTTGTGCTTCCCTGCAGATTTACGACAGGTTCCGTGCTGGAGCCTTGGCTGAGTACAGCAGGCTTTGGATGGATTTCCAGCAGGCATGAAAAAACCGCCAGAGCCCGTGGTTAGAGGCCTGTGGCGGTTCTCGATGTATTGTGGGAGGGGGCTTGCTCCCGAATGCGGTGTGTCAGACAAATGTTCGGTACTGACACCCCGCTTTCGGGAGCAAGCCCCCTCCCACATTGGAGTTGTATTGATCCAATAATCAATCGATTCCGACAAACCCTCCGGTCTGGTGCGCCCACAACCGCGCATACAGGCCGCGATGCGCCAGCAGTTCGGCGTGGGTGCCGCTCTCGGCGATCTTGCCGTTTTCCAGCACCACCAGCCGATCCATACGGGCGATGGTCGAGAGGCGGTGAGCAATGGCAATCACGGTTTTGCCTTGCATCAGGGTTTCCAGGCTTTCCTGGATCGCCGCTTCCACTTCCGAGTCGAGTGCCGAGGTCGCTTCGTCCATGATCAGGATCGGCGCGTCCTTGAGCAACACCCGGGCAATCGCGATGCGCTGGCGCTGACCGCCGGACAGCTTCACCCCGCGCTCGCCGACGTGCGCATCGAAACCAGTGCGACCTTCGGCGTCCGACAGTAACGGAATGAACTCGTCGGCGCGGGCCTTGTGCACCGCATCCCAGAGCTCGGCGTCGGTGGCGTCAGGCTTGCCATACAGCAAGTTGTCGCGGATCGAGCGGTGCAGCAGAGAGGTGTCCTGAGTGATCATGCCGATGCGTGCGCGCAGGCTTTCCTGGCCGACTTCAGCGATGTTCTGCCCATCGATCAGGATGCGTCCGCCCTCGACGTCGTACAGGCGCAGCAGCAGGTTGACCAGGGTCGATTTGCCGGCACCGGACGGCCCGATCAAGCCGATTTTCTCGCCGGGTTTGATGGTCAGGTTGAGGTCGCCGATGATGCCTTTCTTCTTGCCGTAGTGAAAATCCACATGCTCGAAACGCACTTCGCCACGGGCCACCGCCAGCGGTTTGGCCTGTTCGCGATCAGTGACGCTGACCGGTTGCGAGATGGTCTGCAGACCGTCCTGGACCATGCCGATGTTTTCGAAGATGCCGGTGACTACCCACATGATCCAGCCGGACATATTGACGATACGAATCACCAGACCGGTGGCCAGCGCGATAGCACCGACGGTGATCAGTGACTGCGTCCACAGCCACAGCGCCAGCGCGGTGGTGCCGACGATCAGCAGGCCGTTCATGGTGGTGATCGCCACGTCCATGCTGGTCACCACGCGGCCGGCCATCTGCGCCTTGACCGTCTGTTCTTCGATGGCTTCCTTGGCGTAGTGCTGTTCGAAATTGGTGTGGGCGAACAGCTTCAGGGTGGCGATGTTGGTGTAGCCGTCGACGATCCGCCCCATCAGTTTCGAGCGTGCGTCGGAAGCTTCCACCGAACGCTCTTTCACCCGTGGCACGAAGTAATACAGCGCGCCTATGTAGGCAGCGATCCACGTCAGCAGCGGGATCATCAGGCGCCAGTCGGCTTCGGCGAACAGCACCAGCGAACTGATCGCATAGATCACCACGTGCCACAGCGCATCCACCGCTTGCACCGCGGAATCGCGCAACGAGTTGCCGGTCTGCATGATGCGCTGGGCGATACGCCCGGCGAAGTCGTTCTGGAAGAAGTTCAGGCTCTGCTTGAGCACGTAACTGTGGTTCTGCCAGCGGATCATGCTGGTCATCCCCGGGCTCAGGGTCTGATGCACCAGCAGATCGTGCAGGCCGAAAAAGATCGGCCGCAGCACCAGCGCAACCACCACCATCCACGTCAGTTCGAGGGCGTGGTCGCTGAAGAAATTCGGGTTGGGCGTGCCCTGGGCGAGGTCGATGATGCGGCTCAGGTAGCTGAACAGCGCCACTTCGATCAACGCGGCAAACAGGCCGACCACCAGCAGAGCTGCGAAGCTCGGCCAGACTTGTCTCAGGTAGTAGGTGTAGAAGGGCCAGACACGATCTGGAGGGGACGCCGTCGGAGCGTCGCGGAATATGTCGATCAGTTGTTCGAAACGGCGATAGAGCATCAGATAACCGCCCGGAAGCCGGGCTCTCCTTTTATCGGTGTGAGCGGCGTGGCGTCAGGCCAGCGCCGCTCGATACGCCCTGTACAGCTTAGTCGATGACTTTGGCCGACTTGATGATCACAGGGTCGACAGGCACGTTTTGCATGCCGCTTTTGGTGGTGGTTTGCGAGTTGACGATGACGTCGACCACGTCCATGCCCTTGACCACCTTGGCGAACACCGCGTAACCGGCGTCGCGACCTGGATCAAGGAAAGCATTATCGGCTACGTTGATGAAGAACTGGCTGGTGGCCGAATCCGGGTTCGAGGTGCGCGCCATCGACAGAGTGCCGCGAACGTTATGCAGGCCATTGCTGGCTTCGTTCTTGATCGGCGCCTTGGTGTCTTTCTGCTGCATCTGTGGAGTGAAACCGCCGCCCTGAGCCATGAAACCCGGGATCACGCGGTGGAAAATGGTGTTGGTGTAAAAGCCGCTGTTGACGTAATCCAGAAAGTTCTTGGTACTGATCGGCGCCTTGACCGAATCCAGTTCGATTTCGATCTGACCGTTGGTGGTGTCCAGCAGCACGTGCGGTGCTTTGGCAGGCGTGGCAGCCATCAGGTTGGCGGCAAACAGCACAGTACCAGCGGCGAGGGCGAGTTTTTTCAGCATGGGTCAGTGATCCTGAGATTGAGTGTCGGCTGCGGCAAGAAACTCCAGCAGCGTTTGGTTGAAGCGTTGGGGTTGATCGAGCGGGGTGGCGTGGCGCGAATCGGCGATCACCACCAGCCGCGCATTCGGCAGCAGTTTTACATAGGTTTCTTTCAGCGCGACGGGTGTGTAGTCACGGTCGGCGCTGACGATGAGGGTTGGACAGGAAATTCTCGAAAGTCGTTCCTGAACGCCCCAGCCAACAATCGCGTCGAAGCTGGCGAGATAAGCACGTTTGTCGTTTTTTGCCCAGCGCTCGGACATTTTTTGCCGCAGTTCGGCCTGCTCAGGCTTGGGAAAAAGTTTGCTGCCCAAGGCCTTGCCGATAGTCGCGAGGCTGAGTACGCGCATCAGACTCCAGCGCTTGAACCACTGCCAATAGTCGTCGCGACTGCGGATTTTGACCTCGGGGGCGCTGTTGACGATGGTCAGGCTTTTCAGCATCCGCGGCTGATCGACGCCGAACTGAAAGCCGATCATCCCGCCCATCGACAGCCCGACATAGTGCACCGGGCCAAGGTTCAAGTGTTCGATCAGTGCCAGCAGGTCGGCGCTGAAACCGGCGATGCTGTAGCGCTCGCGGGGTTTGTCCGAGCGACCGTGACCGCGAATGTCCGGAACGATCACCCGGTAGTGCGCCGACAGCGCCGGGATCTGCATTTCCCAGTCAAGCGTGCTCGAACCGAGCCCGTGAACCAGCAGCAACGGCGAACCGTGGCCATATTCCTCGTAGTGCAGGTTGCAACCTTCGTGCTCGAAATAGGCCATCGATGAACTCCGTGTCAGGCTTGTTCAGGGGCGGCGAACGGTGCGTCCAGCGGCAAGGTGTCGAAGGTGCGCAGCAGTTCGATGAGGATCTGTGTTGCCGGGCCCAGCGGTTTGTCCTTGTTCGAATACAGATAGAAGCTCGGGTTGCGGCTGCCGCCCTGATCCAACGGTAGCAGCTTGAGCGTGCCTTCCTTCAATTCCCGTTCGATCATGTGTCGAGGCAGCCAGGCGAAGCCCAGACCGCTGCTGACGAACGTGGCAGCGGTGGCGAGGCTGCCGACCGTCCAGCGCTGTTCGGCGCCAAGCCAGCCGACGTCGCGCGGCTGCTGGCGACCGGAGTCGCGAATCACCACCTGCATCTGGGTTTCCAGATCCTGGAAGCTCAGTTCGCGATTGAGCCGATGCAGCGCGTGATCCGGGTGGGCGACCGCGACAAACTCGACGTCGCTCAATTCCGCACCGAGGTAGCCGGGAATGCTCAGGCCGGTGATCGCCAGATCGGCGACCCCTTCGAGCAATACCTCTTCGACCCCCGACAACACCTCTTCGCGCAGCCGCACGCGGCAGCCGCGACTCTGCGGCATGAACGCGGTCAATGCGCGGACGATGCGTGCGCTCGGGTAGGCGGCATCGACCACCAGCCGCACTTCGGCCTCCCAGCCCTGTTCCATGTGGTGGGCGAGGTCTTCCAGCTGGCTGGCCTGTTTCACCAGTTGGCGCGAGCGGCGCAGCAGCACGCCACCAGCCTCGGTGAGCACCGCTTTACGTCCGTCGATGCGCAGCAACGGCACACCGAGCTGGTCCTGCATGCGGGCGACGGTGTAACTCACCGACGATTGCGAACGGTGCAAGGCCTCGGCGGCCTGGGCGAAGCCGCCGTGGTCGACCACGGCTTGCAATGTTCGCCATTGATCAAGGGTCACGCGGGGCGCTTTCATCAATAGCTCCTCTTGTCCTAAGCTGGCCGTCCCTCATGGAGACTGGCGAATGAAAAAATTCTGTTGTGTGTTGCTGGCGTTGCTGCCGCTGACGGCGTTTGCTTACCCGATCGACGTGCAGAAAAACCTCAATGGCTTGAAGATCGACTACGAAACCCACGATACCGACAAGGACATCGGCTCGATTCGGGTCGCCAACTACGGCGACGTGGACGCTACCTGCAAAGTCGTATTCAACAATGGTCCGGAAGCACCCCGTACGCGCAACATCGAAATCCCGGCCCGCAAACATACGAACGCCACGGCCAAGTTCTCCCGCGAGATCATCAGGCTGCGCATCGACCTGAGCTGCAGCCCGAAATAACACCGCGTTCTATTGTGGAAGCGGGCTTGCTCGCGAAGGCGGTGTACCAGACACATTAATGGTGAATGACACACCGCCTTCGCGAGCAAGCTCGCTCCCACAGGGTACAAGCTGCATCTAAACGAATTATTCGATGCTTTGCAGCAATTATTTGCGCTTTTTCATCGATGTAACCCTGTTTAACCTCCATTCCATCGACCTACAACATTCTCGGATGGAGACTACACACCATGTCCCGCGTTCTGATCATCGAAAGCAGTGCCCGCCAGCAAGACTCGGTTTCCCGTCAACTGACCCAGACCTTCATCAGCCAGTGGAAATCCGCGCACCCCAACGATCAGATCACCGTGCGTGACCTCGCCGTGAACCCCGTTCCACACCTGGACATCAACCTGCTGGGCGGCTGGATGAAGCCCGCCGAGCAGCGCAACGCCAACGAACAATCGTCGCTGGATCGATCCAACGAGTTGACCGATGAATTGCTCGCCGCCGACGTACTGGTGATGGCTGCGCCGATGTACAACTTCGCGATCCCGAGCACTCTCAAGGCCTGGCTCGACCACGTGCTGCGTGCCGGCGTGACCTTCAAGTACACCGAAACCGGCCCGCAAGGCCTGCTCAGCGGCAAGCGTGCCTATGTGCTCACAGCTCGCGGCGGCATCTATGCCGGCGGCCCGGCCGACCATCAGGAACCGTACCTGCGTCAGGTCATGGGCTTCATCGGCATCCACGACGTGACCTTCATTCACGCTGAAGGCATGAACCTGGGCGGCGACTTCCAGGAGAAGGGCCTGAATCAGGCCAACGCCAAACTGTCCCAGGTCGCTTGACAGGTTAATCCCCAGATAATCGCCGATTGTTCTAGTGACCCGGCGCAACCCCTTCAAGGCCCTACGCGCATCGAACCTCCCTTTGCACTTGTTGCTCCTGAGTGCTGTAGCCCGATTGAACGCTTTAGCGAGATCGGGCTTTTTTTTGCCTGCAATTATCTGAGCAACGTGTAACCCCTGTGGGAGCGGGCTTG
>NZ_JANLOG010000049.1:0-10923 GCF_025466205.1 Pseudomonas sp. 13B_3.2_Bac1 | reverse complement strand
ACAGGTTTTGCGTGTTGCCTCAACGAGCTTAAGCGTTACCCGCCAGCTTCATCCGCGCCGCCTGAGTGAAATCCAGCATGCGTTTCAACGGGCGGATCGCCTGCGGAATCAACGCCGGATCGACAAAGATCTCGTTCGTCCCTTCCTTCAGGCTCTTGAGCGTGCGCTCAAGGGTGTTCATGGCCATCCACGGGCAATGTGCGCAACTGCGGCACGCTGCGCCGTTACCGGCGGTTGGCGCCTCGATGAAGACCTTGTCCGGGCACAACTGCTGCATCTTGTAGAAGATGCCACGGTCGGTGGCAACGATCAGGGTCTTGTTCGGCAGGCTTTGCGCGGCAGCGATCAACTGACTGGTGGAACCTACGGCGTCGGCCAGTTCGATCACCGAGGTCGGCGACTCGGGGTGCACCAAAATCGCGGCGTCCGGGTACAGCGCTTTCATGTCTTCGAGTTGCTTGGACTTGAATTCCTCGTGGACGATGCAGGCACCATCCCACAGCAGCATGTCGGCGCCGGTCTTGCGCTGAATGTAAGTGCCCAGGTGCTTGTCCGGGCCCCAGATGATGGTCTCGCCGTTGTCCATCAGGCTTTCGACGATCTCCAGCGCACAGCTCGACGTCACTACCCAGTCAGCCCGTGCTTTGACGGCGGCCGAGGTGTTGGCGTACACCACCACCGTGCGCTCTGGATGCTGATCGCAGAACGCCGAGAACTCGTCCACCGGGCACCCCAGGTCCAGCGAGCAGGTCGCGTCCAGGGTCGGCATCAGCACGCGTTTTTCCGGGTTGAGGATCTTTGCGGTCTCGCCCATGAACTTTACGCCGGCGACCACCACGGTCTTGGCCGGATGGGCATTGCCGAAGCGGGCCATCTCCAGGGAGTCGGACACACAGCCACCGGTTTCTTCGGCCAGGGCCTGAATCACCGGATCGCAATAGAAGTGGGCAACCAGCACCGCGTCCTGAGCCTTGAGCTCAGCGGCGATGGCGGAACGGTAGTAGGCCTCTTCCTCGGCACTCAGCGGTTTGGGCTGTTTGGCATCGAGGTGGGCTTGAACCAGAAGGCGTTCGGAAATCTGCGTCATGTTCGCAAGACCTGCAGGCGCTTTCGCGCGAAAGTCGAGTATACACCCGGCTCCGGACCGCTTGAGGGTACCGCCGGGAGAGTGAGTTTTTATCAGGCACGGACAGCGTTGAAGCTGCGCAAGGCTACAGAATATCCCGTTGATACAAAAGATGATTCTGACCTGTGTCAGCGCAGGCGATGATGAAAGGAGCGGTGCCCGAATCGCAGGCAAAAAAAAACCCGGAAATCCTCACTTTCGTGGGCCTTCCGGATTTTCTAAACCGCCAAATATGGTGGGTCGTGTGGGATTCGAACCTACGACCAATTGGTTAAAAGCCAACTGCTCTACCAACTGAGCTAACGACCCGCTGTGTGGTGGCGCGTATAATACTGATTTTTAAGGACTATTCAACACCTTTTTGAAAAAAATCAAAAATAAGGTGTTGGATCGCTTACACCGGCCGCTGCGAAGCCTTCTGCACGCAGGCGGCAGCTGTCGCATTTGCCGCACGCACGGCCTTCATCGTCCGCCTGATAGCAGGAAACGGTCAGGCCATAATCCACACCGAGCTTCACGCCAGCCTGAACGATCTGCGCCTTGCTCAGATTCTGCAGCGGCGCCTGAATGCGGAAGCCGTTGCCTTCCACGCCGGCCTTGGTCGCCAGGTTGGCCATGCGCTCGAACGACTCGATGAACTCGGGACGGCAATCCGGGTAACCGGAATAGTCCACCGCGTTGACGCCGATAAAGATGTCACGCGCACCGAGCACTTCAGCCCAGCCCAACGCCAGCGACAGGAACACGGTGTTGCGCGCCGGCACGTAGGTCACCGGAATGCCCTCGCCCAGTTCTTCCGGAATGTCGATGCTGGTGTCGGTCAGCGCCGAGCCGCCCATGCCGTTCAGATTCAGACCGATCACTTTGTGCTCGACCACACCCAGATCGCGGGCAACACGTGCGGCGGCGTGCAATTCAGCGTGAGAGCGCTGACCGTAATCGAAGCTCATGGTGTAGCAGGCGTAGCCTTCAGCCCGGGCCATCGCCACGACCGTCGCCGAATCCAGACCACCCGACAGCAGGATTACCGCACGTTTTTCATTAGTGTTCAGTTGTTCAGTCATATCAGCGCCCCGGCTCGTCATTCCATAGATATTTATGCAGCTGCAATTGCAGCCGCACCGGCAGGTTGTCTGCCACCACCCAGTCCGCCAGATCCCTGGCATTGAGGTCATGATGACTTGGGGAAAACAGCACTTCTCCCGCACGTCGATCGAGACCGTACTGGATCAGCTTCGAGACCGCCCAGTCATAGTCGTCCCGCGAGCAGATGACAAACTTCACCTGATCGTTGGGCGTCAGCAGTTCGATATTTTCGTAGCGGTTGCGATGCGCCTCTTTAGAGTCCGGCGTCTTCAAGTCGACTACGCGACTGACGCGCGAATCTACCGCCGAGATGTCGAGCGCACCACTGGTTTCCAGTGACACTTCGTAACCGGCATCGCACAACTGTTTAAGCAAAGGGATGGCGTTCGGCTGTGCGAGCGGCTCACCGCCGGTCACACAGACATAGCGCGGACGATATCCGGCCACTTGCTCGAGGATGTCGTCGAGGGTGCGGATCGTACCGCCGCTGAACGCATAGGCACTGTCGCAGTATTGGCAACGCAATGGGCAACCGGTCAGGCGCACAAAAACCGTGGGCAGCCCGGCAGTCCGTGTTTCCCCCTGCAACGAGTAGAAAACTTCGGTAATTCTCAATGTGTCTTGCATAGTCGCCACGGGCGTAACAGCTAAACAGGCTGTCCGCCTCCGTCAGGCACTTCAAGCAACCCCGCCAACGCGTAGATCACCAGAAGCGTGTTTCAGAAAAAGGGCGTGAATTCTAACGAAAAAACCCGCGACAAGCGCGGGTTTCTTCCAAACGGGTCAAACACACTTACATGCGTTGCAGATCGCGTTGAGCCAGCTGAGCCGCAGAGGTACCCGGGTATTGGGAAACCACCTGCTGCAGAATGCCTTTGACCTTGTCGGTGTGACCGAGGCGGCGCTCTACGTCAGCCAGCTTGTACAGCGAATCCGGCACTTTGGCGTGCTTGGGATAGAGCTGCGACACCTTGGCAAAAGCCTGACCTGCACCTTGCAGATCGCCCTTGGCCAGGTTCACTTCACCCAACCAGTATTGGGCGTTGCCCGCGTACTGGCTGTTCGGGTATTTGCGCAGGAATGCCGAGAAAGCCTGGCTGGCCTTGTCGAAATCCTTGGCTTTGATCAGGTCGAAAGCGGCATCGTAATACAGCTTTTCCTTGGCCGGATCACCCGGTTCGCTACTTGCAGCAGGTGCCTGGGCGGCAGCAGCCCCGGCGCCAGCGGCAGCACCGGCAGCAGCACTTGCATCGCCACCGGCAGAAGAATTCTCAGGAGTCGCGGCAGGTGCAGCACCGGATCCTATGCGCCGATCAAGATCCTGGTATCGCTCCAGGGATTCCTGCTTCATGCGCGCAACCTGATTCTGCAGTTCTTCGATCACGCCTTGCTGGCGCGATATCTGATCCTGCATCTGTTGCAGTTGGTTGAACAGCATGCCCTGTGCCGAGGCAGGGGCCGAAGCCGCTCCCCCGGCATAGGCGCCGTTCGTACCGTAACCCGCAGGCGGATAACTGCTCCCGCTATTGTTATAACCGGAGTTGTCATCGACCACAGGAACAGCCCACGCCGCAAGCGGCGCGAGGCTGAGAGCCAGAATAGTTACAGCACGACGGCACGTTCGCATATCGAATTACTTACGCAGTTCGACGCGACGGTTTTGAGCCCAGGACTGCTCGTCGTGGCCAGTAGCAACTGGACGCTCTTTACCGTAGGAAACCAGTTCCAGTTGAGCTGGGGAAACACCTTGCAGTACCAGGTAGCGCTGAACGGCTTTCGCACGACGCTCGCCCAGTGCCATGTTGTACTCACGAGTACCACGTTCGTCGGTGTTGCCTTCCAGAACAACGCGAGCGCCGTTTGCTTTCAGGTCTTTGGCGTGAACGTCCAGAGCGCGCATGGCTTCTGGCTTCAGGTCCGAGCTGTCGTATTCGAAGTAGAAGGTGGTGATTGCGCGCAGAGCAGCTTCTTCGCTCAGGGAGCCGTCAACAGCACCAGTGTTTGCGCCGTAACCAGCGTTTGGATCAACAGCGCCTTCACCGGCGTTGTCGCCGCCTTTGGAAGAGCAACCTACAGCTACAGCCATGGCCAGAGCCAGCGCAGCAAACTTACCAAACTTCAGCATTTCCATCGTGAAACTCCTAATGAACCCCAATGTGTTAAGTAAAACGTGTAGCGCCGCGTCAGTTCAGGAAAGGGGACCAGGAAGGTTCTCTGACTTCGCCTTGTGCGGTAGGAAGCGGGAGCCTCACGCGTCCATTGATAGACACGAGCATCAAGACTCCCCGGCCCTGCTGGGCGGTGGCGTAGATTACCATGGTGCCGTTGGGCGCAACAGTAGCTGACTCATCAAGGTTGGTGTCTGTGAGGATTTTTACGCTACCGCGCTGCAAATCCTGAGCCGCAACCCGGAAATTGGTGAAGCCGTCCTGACGGTGAATCATGACCAGGGTCTTTTCATCAGCCGACAATTTAGGTGCGGCGTTGTAGTTACCGATAAAGGTCACACGTTCCGCACCACCGCCACCGACGCTGGTTTTGTAGATTTGCGGCTTGCCGCCACGGTCGGAGGTGAAGTAGATGGTCGAGCCATCCTTGCCCCAAAACGGTTCGGTGTTGATACCAGGACCAGCGGTGACGCGAGTGATCTGGCGCGAACCAAGGTTCATCACGTAGATATCCGGGTTACCGTCCTTGGACAGAACGAACGCCAGACGAGTGCCATCCGGCGACCAGGCTGGCGCGCCATTCAGGCCTTCGAAGTTGGTGATCTGCTCACGGCGACCGGTGTCGATGTTCTGCATGAAGATCCGTGGACGCTTCTGCTCGAACGACACGTAGGCGATGCGCTTGCCATCCGGTGCGAAACGCGGCGACAGGATCGGCTCACGCGATTGCAGCAGGGTCACGGCACGTGCGCCGTCGTAGTCCGAACGCTGCAGGGTGTAGCGAGTGTTCTTCTCGGAGAAACGCTCGGCTGTCACGTACAGCAGACGGGTCGAAAACGCACCTTTGATACCGGTGAGTTTTTCGAACGACTGGTCCGAGATGAAGTGCGCCATGTCACGCAGTTGCTCGGTGGTACCGGACACACTGCCGTCAGCCACTTTCTGCTCGGTGGCCACATTGAACAGTGCCCACTGCACCTGCAGACGACCGCCCGCTGGAGCAATGCTGCCTACCATCATGTACTGAGCACCCACCGCCTTCCAGTCACGGAAGATGATTTCGCTCGGCTGGCTTGGCTGGCTGATCATGTTTTGCTTTGGAATCGGCGAGTAGTAGCCCGAGTTCCGCAAATCGTTACCAATGATTTCTGCCATGTCGTCCGGCAGCACGGCACCGCCCTGCATACCGAACGGTACGACGGCGATCGGAGTCGCCCGATCGCTGCCGCTGGTGACCAGAATGTTCTTTTCATCAGCCATCGCGATCCCTGCCATGCAGCAGATCACGACCAGCATTCCTCGAAGAAGGTTTCTCACAAGGCTAGATCCTCAGGTGTGAATGTCATCTTGAATGAACGATACGGAGCGAAATCGCTCGGCTTCATTCCCTGCATTTCCGTCAAACGTCCAATATTCTTGACCGCCGCGACTGCCGAAGCATCGAACGGACCGTCGCCACTGGACTTGGCCACGCTGACCGAAGTCACCGTACCGTCCGGCAACATGCCGATTTGCAGCACGACCGTCATGCCTTTGCGTGCCGAAGGAGGACGCGCCCAACCTTCCGCTGCCCGCGCACGAATCAGGTCATCGAAACTGCCCGCGACTTCGTCACCCTGCTCATCGGCCAAGGCCTGCTGACGCTGCGGCGTGTCGGAAAGCAAATCTGCGAGGGCCTGAGCCTTTTTCTCTTCGGCAGACTTACGTGCCGCTTCCTGCGATTTCTTCTTCGCAGCATCGGCAGCAGCTTTCTTCTTCGCTTCGTCGGCGACTTTCTTCTTCGCCTCTTCAGCTTCAGCTTTTTTCTTGGCGTCTTCGGCGGCTTTCTTCTTCGCGTCTTCGACGATCTTCTTCTTGGCTTCTTCAGCGGCCTCTTTCTTGGCCTCTTCTTTAGCCTCTTCTTCGGCTTTCTTCTTGGCTATATCAGCCAATTGTTTCTCTTCTGCCTTCTTGGCCTCGGCTTTCTTCGCATCGTCGGCTTTCTTGGCTTCATCAGCCTTTTTCGCCTCGTCCGCTTTCTTCGCCTGATCGGCCTTCTTGGCTTCCTCGGCCTTTTGAGCCGCTTCTTCTTTCTTTTGTTCCGCAGCCTTCACCGCTTCCTGCTCGACCTTTTTCTGCTCCATCTGCTCGACTTCGGTCTGGCGCGCGGCGGATTTCTTCGCCTCACCCGCAATCTTCTGATTGGTCTGGGTGGTTGCCTGACTTTTCGATTTCAGCTGGTACAGGGTCGCCTGGACAATCGGCTTGGCCGGCGGCAACTCTGGTGTGAAGGCGAAACTGACGAACAGCATGCCGAACACCAGCACGTGCAGGACAATCGCCAGAACACTAGGCCAGAAGTAGCTTTCCGAGGCGGACGGCTCTCGCTGTTGCTGCATCAGGGGGCCTCGGTAATCAAACCAACATTACCGACCCCGGCTTTCTGCAACCCGCCCATGGCCCCCATGACGGAGCCGTAGTCGACCGACTTGTCGCCACGGATAAAGACCTGGGTACGCTTGCCACCTTCGGTGCCGGCACGAATGATCTTGGTCACCGCGTCAGTCATCTGCGGCAGCGTCATTGCCCTGTCCTGCTGCTTTTCAGTGTCGACTTCGCTGCCAAGGTTCCAGTAGTAGGTCTTGTCAGCCTTGATCGAAATGGTCAGCACCTGAGTGTTGTTGTCCTGCGGCAAGGCTTCGCTGGAAACCTTGGGCAGATCCACTTTCACGCCCTGATTGAGCATCGGCGCGGTCACCATGAAGATAACCAGCAGCACCAGCATCACGTCGATGTATGGCACCACGTTCATCTCGGCGACCGGCTTGCGCTTGTTTCGGGCTCGAGCGATTAAAGCCATCGGGAAATACCTGCTTATTCTTCGCTGGTGTGCACTTTGCGGTGCAGGATCGCCTGGAACTCATCGGCGAAGGTGTAGTAGCGGCTCAGCAAGGTTTCGCTGCGGGCAGAGAAACGGTTGTAAGCGATAACGGCCGGGATCGCGGCGAACAGGCCGATCGCGGTGGCGATCAGGGCTTCGGCGATACCCGGGGCCACGGTGGCCAGGGTCGCTTGCTGGGCCTGCGCCAGACCACGGAAGGAGTTCATGATGCCCCACACGGTACCGAACAGACCGATGTACGGGCTGACCGAACCGACAGTGGCGAGGAACGGCAGGCTCTGCTCCAGCTTCTCTTCTTCACGGGAGATGGCGACGCGCATGGCACGCGCCACACCTTCCATCACCGCTTCAGGGTCAACACCTGGCTGCTGACGCAGACGGGAGAATTCCTTGAAGCCGGCACGGAAGATCTGCTCCACGCCCGAATCCGGATCCGGGTTGCTGCCGGCCTGACGGTACAGCTTGGACAGATCGATACCCGACCAGAAGCGCTCTTCGAAGCTCTCCAGGGCGCGTCGACCGGCGCGCAACAGATTGCTGCGCTGAAAGATCATGATCCATGAGGTCACCGATGCGGCCACCAGGGTCAACATTACCAACTGCACCACGATGCTGGCATTGCTGACCAGGCTCCACATGGAGGAATGGTCGACGACGTTAGCTTCCACGCTTTATCTCCTGCTTTGAGTGTGTACCCGTGCCGCCCGCGTCGGCAAAGGCCGCACGCAAGGATTCGGGCATGGCCCGGGGTTTCAAACTGTCGGTGCGCACACAGGCCACCAGAAACTGCCCTTCACAGAGCAGCGCATTATCCGTGGCCCGCCTGACCTGCTGTTTAAAGCGCAGGCTGGCACGGTTCAATTCGATTACATCAGCGCTTACCAGCAGTTCGTCGTCCAGTCGCGCCGGCGCGTGGTAGCGCGCTTCGCTGGAATGCACGACAAACAACAGGTCCTCCCCTGCCAGTTCCGACTGGGCAAAGCCCAGCGTCCGGAGCCGCTCGGTTCGAGCCCGTTCCATAAACTTGAGGTAATTAACGTAATACACGATGCCGCCGGCATCGGTGTCCTCGTAATAAACGCGACAACGATGTGCGAACGGCTCAAGCCCGTTTTGCGCGCGCATACTCTAGTGCTTACTCCTCGGGTTGCCAATCCGGCCAGGCAACTGTTTTTTCAGTGTTTAAGGCTTTACCGCAAAAGTACCGTCCTGTGACAGTACAAACGCTGAATAAATCGCCAATAAATGTGTATCAATCGTCCAAGGCATCGAGAAACTCGTCTGCCACGGGCATTTCGCCCATTCGTGACGGAATGTTTAAACCGAAATGCAGATACGCATGCCGTGTCACCACCCTGCCCCGTGGCGTACGCATGATGTAGCCCTGCTGGATCAGGTACGGCTCCAGCACGTCTTCAATGGTATGACGCTCTTCACTGATCGCCGCCGCGAGGCTGTCGATGCCCACCGGACCGCCATCGAACTTCTCGATCATGGTCAGCAGCAGGCGCCGGTCCTGATGGTCGAAACCGTGTTCATCGACGTCCAGCAGGTTCAAGGCCAGATCGGCCACCGACTTGGTGATATGGCCCTTGGCGCGCACTTCGGCAAAATCGCGCACCCGACGCAGCAGGCGGTTGGCGATTCGCGGCGTACCACGGGCACGACGAGCGATTTCGAAAGAACCCTCCGGATCCAGTGGCAGACCGAGAATCGCCGCAGACCGACTGACAATCGTCGCCAAATCCGCCGTGCTGTAGAACTCCAGACGCTGGACGATACCGAAGCGGTCACGCAACGGGTTGGTCAGCATGCCGGCACGAGTAGTGGCGCCCACCAGAGTGAACGGTGGCAGATCCAGCTTGATCGAGCGCGCCGCCGGTCCTTCGCCGATCATGATGTCGAGCTGGAAGTCTTCCATCGCCGGGTACAGCACTTCTTCAACGATGGGTGACAGACGATGGATTTCGTCGATGAACAACACGTCGTGCGGCTCAAGATTGGTCAGCAGTGCCGCCAGGTCGCCCGGACGCTCAAGTACCGGGCCGGACGTGCTCTTGATCGACACACCCATTTCCTGGGCGATGATGTTGGCCAGGGTGGTTTTACCCAGACCCGGCGGGCCGAAGATCAACGTGTGATCCAGCGATTCACTGCGACCACGCGCCGCCTGAATGAACAGCTCCATCTGCTCGCGGACAGTCGGCTGGCCAATATAGTCAGCCAGGCTGACCGGGCGAATGGCCCGGTCCTGGACTTCTTCGCGCTCACGCGGGCTGTGCGCGGCGGCGATCAGACGATCAGCTTCAATCACTTAAATCATTCCCTTCAGGGCGCGGCGGATCAGGTCTTCACTGCTCAAATTCTTGTCCTTGATGGCGGTAATCGCCTTGCTCGCTTCCTGCGGTTTGTAGCCCAGAGAAATGAGCGCGCTGACCGCATCGTTTTCAGCGGTATTGACCGGCGCCGGGCCGTCCGGCTGATTCGGCACAAGGGCGAACATGGCCGGTGAGGTTTCCCAGGCCTTGAAGCGATCCTTCAATTCGACCAGCAGACGCTCGGCGGTTTTCTTGCCAACACCCGGGACCTTGGTCAGCGCCGAAGTGTCCTGGGATTGCACGCAGCGGATCAGTTCATCGACTTCCAGGCTCGACATCAAGGCCAGGGCCAGTTTCGGTCCGACACCATTGAGACGGATCAACTCACGAAAAAAGTCTCGCTCACGCTTGCCGGCGAAACCATAGAGTAACTGCGCGTCTTCGCGTACGACCAAATGGGTGTGCAGCGTCAGCGGTTCACCGACCGACGGCAGACGATAAAGGGTGGTCATGGGCACTTCCAGCTCATACCCGAGGCCGTTTACATCCAGAATCAGGTGCGGCGGCTGTTTCTCAGCCAAGGTGCCGCGCAAGCGTCCAATCACGTTTCAGATCCTTGAGCGTTGGCCAGCCGTGGGCTGGCGACAGATGGAAGGCGGGAATCGGGCCGACGACCCAGGCGCGAAATCCGCATTCCGCAAAAATGATTGCTGATGCTATCAGAGACGCAGGCGCCCGCCACGACTGCGTGCGGTTCCCAGGCCATGCGGCAGCAGGCTGGAACGGGTGTGCGCGTGACAAATCGCGATGGCCAGGGCATCCGAGGCATCGATCTGCGGTTTGCTGGTCAGCTTGAGCATGTGCATGACCATCATCTGCACCTGTTCCTTATTGGCGGCGCCGGTGCCGACCACGGCTTGCTTGACCTGGGTTGCGGTGTACTCGGCAATCTCCAGGCTTTCCTCGGCACCGGCAACGATTGCCGCACCGCGAGCCTGGCCGAGCTTGAGGGCCGAATCGGCGTTTTTCGCCATGAACACTTTTTCGATGCCCATGGTCACCGGGCCATAGGTCTGAATGATTTCACGCACGCCGCGATAAACGATTTGCAGCCGCTCATGCAGCTCGCCGGCGCCGGTACGGATGCAGCCCGACGCCACGTAGATGCAGCCGCCGCGGCCGGTATCGCGAACAACCCCGTAACCGGTGATGCGCGAGCCGGGGTCGATACCCAGAATTAAAGTCATAACGCCTGCGGATTCGGTAGAAACACGAAAATCAAAACAGCGAATAACCAATGTGGGAGCGGGGGGGGGGGGGGGGGGGGGGGGGGGGGGGGGGGGG